>NZ_VHIJ01000031.1:0-152374 GCF_006680095.1 Pseudarthrobacter sp. B4EP4b
GCCCGGAACCGCCCAGCCAACAGACCCTGCCATAGGCACCACCCCCACAACCGCACCCACCGGCCTCTAACCACCACCACGAAAAGGACAACTGCCATGACAACCACCACCGCCCCCGCATCCGCATCCGGTCGTGGATCCCAGCAAACGACCGCGCAGGTTATCAGCCACCGCCGGCACCTTGCCAGCTGGACCCAAAAAGACTGGTACGTTGCCGCGGCCATCGCCGTAGCAATCACCGCCCTGGGAGCCGCGACCGACGCAATTTTCGCCACCGAAGTGCTGAAACTGCTCGTGGGAAACACCTTCCTCGCAGCCCTCGCCGCCACCGGTGCGGTCACCGTCGCAAGCGCCTGTGCATTCTTCGCCGGCCACGTCATCCACCACGGCCACAACAAACGCTGGGGCTGGGCACTGGCCGGGGTCTGGGCCTTGATCGGCATCGGACTCGCCGTCATGAGGATGGTGCATTCACAAATCAAAGTCCCCGTCCCCCCCGACGGTGCTCCCGACGAGGAAATCAACCGGCTCATGCGCAATGCCCTGCTGTCCGATATCGGTCTCGGAGTAGTGATGCTCGTGATCTTCCTGGCCACCGGCATCCTGCTCATCCACAAAGCCAAAGACCTCGGTGACCCCGACCTGCGCCGCATGCTCAAAGGCCTCAGCGCCCGCACTAGCCTGTGGGAGCAATGGGCGGAAGCTCAGGCCAGAGCCATCCAAACAGGAAACCTCCTCGCGCGCCGCACCCACCACATCAGCACCGCGCTCGAACGTGAACGGCGAAACGCACACGACGCAAACCTCGCGATCCGCAATGCCGCCAAGGAAACCTCCGTCGTTGCCCAGGCCGAACTCATCGGAGACCCCACCGCGACCCTCATGACCCGCATCCGGCACGAGGACCGCGCCTATCGCTCCGCCGACAAACGCCACCACGACCCCGACAGCGAAAGCACGAGGGCTAAAAACACCGGCACCGACCCCAAGGAACCGGAAAGCCCGGCCTCATCCAAGGACGAGAAGTGATGGGAGGCGCCGGCCCCAAGTGCCTGCACTGCGGCACCACCACAGTGCCCTGCCCCCTCGACGAAGGATGCCCAGAGATCTGGCCAACCTACGGCGCCAGCGCCTGCCTTCAATGCACCCACGGCTCCAGCTGCCCCGTCCACGGACGCTGCTGGACCGGCACCCAACCCACCCACATCAACCACTAACCCACACCCGAGAGGCCCAGACCATGAACACCACCCCCACAAACGGCCCGACCGACATCGAGCTCTACCTGCGCGACACCGCAGTCCCCACCCCCTATACCCTCCGCGAACGCCTGATCGACTACTGCGCCGGGTGGGCGGACCGCCGGCACCTGTCCACAGCGCAGGCGCAGCCGCGAACCAATGACATCGCCGAGGCCGTGCTGTTGACGCCGTGGGCGGTCGCGCGCAGGAACGAGTACCGGGCGTCCAAGGATCTGGAGACCATCACGCACAACCGCATCGTGGACCCGCTGTGCACCGAGAAAGCCATCCTGCAGGCCCGCATCCCCCTACTTAAAGAAGCCATAGGTGTTGCGCAGGGAAAAGCGGACGCCGCTGCGCACGCCGCCCGTGAGAGCGCCGCCGTGCCCCCGGCCGCGGCGGTCCCCCGCGGGCCCGGTGAACAACACGCCGACCCCATAGCCCTGGCCGCCCGCCGGCAGCGCGAAAAGGACGCCCGCGACGCCGCCACCGCCGCTAGCGCCCAGGCCGCCGCTGCTGCATCCCAAACGGCCAGGACAGCGCACGACAACGCCCTGGAACGCTTGGCCCAGATCGGCGAACGCCTCGTTCTCGCCCAGGCCGTCCTCGATGACCGGGTAGCGGAGTGCCGGCGGTATATCAGCCGGCGCATCAACGTCTACGCCCGGGCCATCACCCGGCAGCATCCGGACGCCCCCGTCATCGCCGAACTGACCGAACACCTCAACCTCGACAAGGACGCTGCTCGGCCCACCGAATCCAAGACAGGTGGTGCCCAGTCCGGTGGAACCACGGTGCCGGGTTCACAGCACGGCCAGGGCCGTCCCGCCTGGCTCAGCGTCGTGGACCCCGAACCCGGGGCCGAACCCGTCTAACCCACGAGCCCTGGTGCTCACCCTGGTGCAACGAGGTGGGCGCCGGCGGCTTGGAAGGCCGCCGCCGTTGGGGGAAACCCTGACACAGGTACCAGCACTGAACAAACACCCGGAAGAAACAGGAGCCCCAGGATGAGCATCTTCGAGAACCTGAACAAACTGCTCGGCAAGCGTCCCGCCGACGAACCGCCCGCCCCGGGATACGAGCACTTCGGCGGCGAACCGGCCGATCCGCGCAACAACCGCTATTGGCGCTCGGTTCCCCACCCCGACCGGATCGCGATCCCGACAATGGCCGACTACCTCATCGAGATCGTCCACCGTACCCGGGCCCACGTGAAGGGGATCGACGACGCGACCGGGCCGTTCCTGTTCGATCAGATAGATGCTGAGGCCGAAGCGGTCGGCGCCGCCATTGAAGAACGCTACCGGGACCAGATACGCACCGAACAAGGCCTCTGGGCCGACGAGGACACCCTCGCCTACCGTCAGCAGCAGAAGGCCGAAATCCTCAAAGCCCAGCTCCAAATCGCCGACACCGACTACCGGGAAGCCAGGGACGCCCTGCTGGGTGAACCCGGTGCCACACCGGCCTGGAACGCCGGCATCACCGGCACACGGCACACCCCCGCGCTCCCAACCCCCTCGGTGGCGCCCAGCCCGACATCTGACAACACGGTGCACGCCGCACCCGGGCCCGACCAGCGAACCGACCACACCGCCTCAACCCCCAACGAGAGGAACGCGGCAGCCAACGCAGCCAGCGACACTGCTGAAGCCCAGGACGAACTCGACGAGGCCGCCTAACCCCGCACAAAAGCCTGGGCCCGGCAGGTAATGCCGGGGCCCAGGCCCCCTCTTCCCGGGAGGGGAAACCCTCCCACCAGTGACACGGCGCACCAGCGTCAACACCCCGATGAAAGAAGGAACCCATGCGCACCACCACCGCCCCCGCCATCACCGTCCTGGCTACTACCGCCCTGGCCGCGCTTGCCCTCACCGCCTGCGACGGGCCCGCCATCGGCGCCGAGACCGAATGCGCCCAGCCCGCCGCGCTGTCGATCATCGTCGCAGCCCACGCCAACGCTGCGCCGGCCCTGCCCGCCGAAGTCGCGTGCATGGTCCGGAAAACCATCGAGGCCGGCAAACCCATAAGCATCATCCGTGAGGATGGATCACCCTCCGTCATCCAGGCACCCCACGTCTCCATGATTGGAGCTGCGAGCAAGGACAACGACATCAACAACGCCAAAATCACCCTTAGCCGCACTATCTCCGGCATCGAAGCCAAGGCGGATGGAGACAACCCCCTCGCGGCCCTGGAACTGGCCGGCAGGCTCACCACCGACACACCCGACGCGACCATCGTCCTCATCGGCCCCGGGCTCTCCGACCACGCGCCCCTGGACCTAACCGTCCCCTCCCTGGCCAGCGCCGACCCCACAGAAGTCACAGCCCAACTCAAAAACCTCAAAGCACTGCCAGCCCTGACCGGACGCACGATCCACTGGTACGGGCTCGGTGACCACCACGGCAGCCAGCCCGCCCTGACCAGCCCACAACGGCAGAACTACCAGGACATCTACACCAGCGTCCTCACCGAGGCCGGCGCCACGGCCGTTTTCCACGCCGGACCCGCGAGTGCCGGCAGCACCTCCCGACCCGTCGGGAACCACACCATCCGTCCCGTGCCCGCCGCTGAACAAGAAGCCATCGACTTCCCCAAAACCACCGGAGGCACCCGGGTATACAGCAACGCCAGCTCCCTCGGGTTCGCCCCCAACAGCACCGATTTCCGCGACCCCGCCGCCGCGGCCCAGACCGGGAAGGAACTCACAGCCTGGCTCGCCGAGAACCCCGCCGGGCGCATCACCATCACCGGCACCACCGCAACCGCCGGGACACCAGAAACCCGTGCCACGCTCTCCACCGCCCGCGCCCAGGCCGTCTGCGACCAAGCAATCGCCGCCGGGGCAGACCCCGCCCGGCTCACCGCCACCGGTGCAGGGAACACCTTCCCCGGATTCATCCCCGACATCCTGCCCGACGGGACCCTGAACCCCGCCGCAGCGGAAACCAACCGCACCGTCATCATCACTTTCAGCCTCTAACAAGGGAAACCGCCGCAATGACCAACCCCGCCTGGGCAGCCCTCATCACCCGAATCCCCGCCACCAACGACCTGCCCCTCACCACGCTCCTGGACCTGATCGAAACCTCCAACGCAGACGTCAAAGCCCGCACCGGCAACGAGATCGCCCAGGCCCTCAGCCCCCAGGAACGGGCGCGCTGCCGAACCGCGGCAGCACTCGCCCACACCCAACCCCACCTGACCAACGCCGCCGGGGACAACGCCGGCCAAGCCTGGGCCATCACCCAGATGACAACCGCCGCCCGGATCTACCGCCGCCACGCCAAAAATGTCATAGCCGAAATCGCGGCCAACCCCTTCACCTACCTCCGCACCCACCCACGGGCCCTTGACCCGGCACCAGCAAAAGAGACTTCACCAAACCCTTGACAGCCCACGCAAACGACATGGGTCGGACCACCGACCCCGAGAGACGAATCCGCGGGAAAACGAAGACACCGGGTACACCGCCCGCCCCGTACACATGCCGCACCGGTATGGAGACACAAGGGAGCTAAACCAAACAAAGCTGGATTCATTACTTTTTGCTTTTCGCGCGGTAAAAGTCTCGGATGCCGCTGCGGGAGGGGGGAAACCCTGTTACAGGTGACACACCCTGCATCCGGCAGGGCATCACCAACACCAGATCACAAACGAGCAAGGGAAGGAGGTATGCCATGTACAGCGTCGAACCCATCGGATGGTGGATGCGGATGTGGTGGGGATCCCAGTACTTCACCCCCGTCATCGCCTAAACCAGAGCCGGGCCGGGTGCCTCACAACTTGGGGGGAGGCACCCGGCCACCCAAAGTGCCTAAACACCCAAACTGACGTCAAGGCAAAAACTGGGCTGACAACCAAGGCAAAACCCTCACACGGATGAACGCACTGCGCAACCGGCAAGGCAGCAAAGACAAAACCCAACGAGCAGCAACGACAACACCAAGGAAAAGAACCATGGCTCAGTGCAAAAAGTGCTTCACAATCACCAAAAACTGCCCCGGCTGCAAAGGAGGTACCGCACACGGGCTCCTGGGCAAACTCACCTGCACCCAATGCAACAACACCGGCCAGCAATGCCCCACCCACGGGCCCCACTGGAAATAATCAACCCCCGAAATTCCTGGGTGCTGCCCCATGGAGCGCAGCACCCGGGAAGTCGCGGATATCCGGGACAAACCCCAAACACGCGAACGCGACCACCCCGAAAGGGCTACAACAAAATGTCCGACTGGAACGACGTCATCACCGCCCTAAACCGCGTCCCCGGCATCCGCACCTGGCGGCCCCAACCCGGCACTACCCGCAAACTGCAGGCAACAATCAGCACGGATGACCATGGCGAAATGACCATGGTCATAGACAACGACAGCCGCGAAGACTGGCTTCAACTCCTCATCACCGTCTCGGACACATCAGACGCCAAGATCTGGGCAGCGGCCGGCTGGTGCCTCAAGGACATGCCGACCATAGGCCTGGCACAGATCGGGGACGGGATCGTGATCCGCCACGGCATCCTGCTCCCCCACGCCGATCCCCACGCAATCACCCACGGCATCAACCTCACCGTCAGCGCAGCGACCACCCTCTACGACAGAACCACCGACGCCCAAGCCGGCCCACCGCCCCGGTCCCCGCCAGCGGACGGGGGGAAATCCTGTAACGGATGAACACACCCTGCAGCCGGTAGGGCACCAGCACACCAACCAAAGAAACCAGCACCACCTCAACGAAGGAGAAAGACCATGAAACCCAGCACAGCATCCGCTGCCAACCGGATCCGCCGCGGAGCGGCCGCCGCCACACTGACCGCGCTCCTGCTCACCGGTGCCGCTATCCCCTCCAACGCCGCTACCGGCCACACCGTCACCGTGAAGTTTGGATCCGGCCTGTGCCCAGCAGGGGGTACCGTCACGGCGGTGCAATTCGGATCAGCGGAGGCCCTTATGTCCGTCCCGAAAAAGAATGGCAACAGCGCCAGCATCAAAATCAAAACCGGTTCCCGCTACGTCACCTTCACCGGAACCGCCTGGTGCAAAAACAAATGGTTGAAACCGGTCACCCCCGCCTACTTCTCCAAACGCGTCTACGTCAAAGCCACCCAAACCACCATCAACCTCTAACCCAACCTCAAAAGTACCTGGGGGCGCCCAGCACACCCGGCGCCCCCAGCACCCAAACACCACACCAACAGCAGAAAGGACAAGATCATGCGAGTCCCTAAAACCCTCATCGTCGCGGCTGGCACAGCCGGGCTCATCAGCGGCTCTCTCTGGGCCATCGAACCACACCTGCCGAATCAAGACCCACCCACACAGCAACAAGTCCAGCAAGAACACCACGACCGGCAGAGCAGCGACCTCGCCGACGCTGACCAAGCCAGCAAAGACCGGATGCGCGACGAAGCCAACGATCACATGAACGCAGAAAACGCCCAAAAAAACGGCGCCCACGAACCCCGCCCGAAGATCAGAATCCGCATCCCATGAACCCCTTCAGCACTCAGGCAGACACCGGAGACCTCGTGGCAGCCCGAAAAGACTTCGCAACCACGCTTACTGACGAACTCACCAACACCGTCAGCGTTAGGCGAGGCACTCGCGGCCTCGTCCGCCAACGTGCAGGAAAACGCCTCACTGTAGCGTTCGACACCAGTTACGGCCTGACCGAAGCCACCGTCCACGCCCGAGACTGCCGGCTCATCCGACACACCGCGAATGAGAAACGCTTCATGAACTGGGCCCAACTCAAGGCGTCCGTCCGGGTAGGTGCCCTAATAGCCCTAACCGCCCCGATCGCCTGGTTCATCATCATCTACTGGGCCGAGACCGGATCCCCGAACGGCGTCATCGAAGCCCTCACCATCTCAGCAATCGAATCCACCCTCGAACTCCCCGGGCTCATCCTCACCCACCCCACACAAACACTCATCTGGCTCGCCGCCGGCGCCCTAACAACCCGGATAGCTCTCGGATCCCGACCACGTTTCCTCCGCAACCGCAGACGCTAAACGGCCTGCTCTCGGCCCGCCCCTACGATCACACGGCATATCTGCGGAACCGCGGACCACCAGCCCAGTGGGGAACCCCTGTTATCGGTGTGAGGACACACCAGCGGCCGCCAGGACTCGCGCGAATTGTTGCCACTGAATAAGGGGAGACAAAATGCCACCCACCGCACCTCATGCCAAAGCCAGGATCCGCATCACCAGGAGTGTCTTTATCAGCCTTACAGAAGCGGGCGACCTCGAAGCTGCCCCGAAAGATAACGTCACTTTGAATCGGCTCATTTGCCCCCGCTGCCGTAAGAAACGGTGGTGGAGGCGAGACTCGGAGAGCCACTCATTTACAATCTCAACAACTAAGGCAGAACGGGCGGTGGTGGGGGATGTCTGAAGCTGAAGATGAGCAGCTCACGGTAGGACCTAGTGACGTAGCGAATGATGCAACCACAGAACCTGTTATCAAGATCATCAGCACCAGGACGTATCTTGAGATCGCCGAGCACTATCTCAACGATCACGTCGTCAAAGAAGACATTCAGGTGGGCAGTATCGACCTTACTTTCGCAGAAGCCACTAAGGTCATGGCCGCAGATTTGGCCGAATTCTTCCGCGCGCGGGGGAAATTACATGGGGTAGACACCTTGATACCAGGCGAAATCAGCAATGCGGCTGTTCTCGGAATTCCGCGTGAAAACGGGAAGAAAAAGATATACCCGGTGAACGTAGCCTTCGGGATGACCTTGGGGAAGATTCGCAGCCGTCGCATCGTCGAGGGGATCAATGATGCGATTGAGCGAATGGCAGCCCACCGTGATGCGGACGGGCAGCGTAGGCTCCGGGCTCAGCTTAGTCTCTATAAGAAGGCCACTAACTTCACGAAAATTGGCGCAGGAAACACCTATACAGTCACGAGCGCCATCGACCATGCCATCAACCTTGTCTCCATAGCCTCGGATCGCGGCGGTTCCCCCACACTGGCTGCGGATACTTTGAGCCGGATCATGGCCTGCAAAGCAGCAGAGGAAAGCACTGTTGGACCTGCATTCACTGCCATCAAGTCAGCCAGCCTACCCGCCGAAGTAGGCTCTCACGCAGACCGGCTGGAAGTGCAGGTAAGGGGTACTCTGGACAACCTTTTGCGCTGGGACGAGGCCCTCGAATATGGAGAAGTCTCCAATCTAACGGGAGCACTCGACCTGGCCAGGCAATGTGCGCAGATGGACTACCTCCAAAACGAACAACTCGACCTTCTTTCTGATGATGTTGCCCGGCGTATTCATCACCCATTCGGCCTCATGAACGTGACCGGCCACGCAGGTATGGTCGCGGGCTTATACCTATACACAGGAGAAGCCCCGTATGAAGTGCTGAAGCTCGCTAGTGCATATATGGACGCTTCCGCTGCTGAGCAGCACTTCTCGACCGGCGATTTCGCGGCACTAGTCAACGCCGCCCAATCGAGTTTGGACAAGGCTGTAAAGAACAGCCGTGTGCGCTGGACGGGCAAAGTCACCCTCAGGCCGACAGCGATGGACATCCTTCGCTTGCTTGCCGCTACCACCGCAAAAGCTATCGATAACCCCGGAGACCCGGAGTGGCCGGAGGGGCTTCTGGAGGAACTTCTACGAAACTATGAAGTCCGCCCCGAAGACTTGCCAGCAGGGGTAAACCTACTGAAGAAAGCGTTCTCGATCTCGATGGAACAGTCTGGGACCGGACCGCTGGCATGGTGGGACCCTTCAACTAAATGGAATACCACCGGCAGCCGAATCATGGAGCGGATTGCCACCTTCGATTACTCCATGACCAGCGAGGACCGCGACGACCTCAAGGCAAAGGCTGACAAGGTCCTCCCCTTCAAAAGGCTGTCCGAACTCCGCGACAATCTGGTGCGTGGTGAAAGCGAGTTTTCTCAGACCGTTCGCAAGGGAGAGGACCGCAGCGTTTTCATCCATGAGTCTCTTATGGAAACGAATAAGTGGTTGTGGAAATTTGGTCGCCTACAGGCCATAGAATTCTTCGCCGCGGTGAAGCACGAGAAGGAGAGCGCTTACCGTTTCCTTCGCGGTATCACTGCAGAACGCGTGAGCCCGGGCCCGAAGGCCCCTGTGTCGTCGAGTCATCATCAAAGCCACGGCGACAACGGCACTGTTCAATCCCCGAAGGACTGGTTCTCCATCGCTACTAGCAAAGACGCCACCCTCGCGCTAATGAGGGAAGGTGCCGGGGCCAAGTCGAGCACGGGGCCGCGGACAACCGCGGATCTCCTGTTGGACATCGTTACCAGGGCCGAAAACTTCCCATACACAAGGCCAGCCCAGGGACGATCAATACCAGACTGGATCAGCGAACGCGTCGATGAGCTTAATCTCCTGGAAGAGGACATGGACGATCTAGTTGACCTGTACCAACGAGATGAACTGAGCAGCCTGCTGGAGGCAGTAGTCCGCGCGCTCAAAGAAAAGGAGACCGGGCAATGAACACGCACCAGAAACCCGTCCTTGCCGTCGAATCCAGCATTGACTCCTTCTATGTTCAATGTTTGGAACCACAGGCTGCTGCGCCCACAATTAACGTCGGTGCTGGCGACAACGTCACCGTTGAAGTTGACTTAGCCCGTCCTCAAGCACCGGTCTCCGTCGCTATTCATGACATTAATGCCGCAGCCGTTAACCTTTGCGACCTCTTCGGTACGGCAACGGCCCAAGAACTGATTCGCCAGCAGTCAGAAACAGCAGAGGCGAAACCTATCTTGACCTTCAGCCCGGGCCCTGGCTGGCCAGGCCTGGTTGCTGCCGCCTATCAGCAATGGACCATGTTTTGGAATCCCTTGCCGCTGGACGGCGCTCTGTACGCTCTCGATACGGTTGCCGCCGCACATCACAATCGGGCCTTCGACGGCGCCCGCACCGCAAGGCGCTACGCCGAGGAAGCGCTCCCGGCTGGACGCACACTTGGCCGGCTACTGGCCGCCGGCCAAATCTCTGAACTAGCAGTACCACAGGTACGGGCAGCAATAGAAGCGTTAGACAGGAATCTATTGCCAGGCACAATTCAGCCTGAGGTTGCTTACCCCCTTCCGTTGCCGCTGTCAGAACTGGACCGCAACTCCATCCTCTACCCCGCCGAAGCCATCAAAACTGCCAAAGAGGGATTACTCCTTATCGGCTCCCCCGATTGGCGTCTTTCCAGCCTCGGTCTCGGTCTCGCCGCTACTGCTGAGGACACAATCAAAGTCACGGAGCATGCCAAGAACCCCCACGCTATAACCATCACCGTCCCTGTTGGGACCGATGGCACACACGACGGCTACCAAGCAGTTATCACCGAGCCTTATACCGGGTCCGTGATAGCGCGCAGCAGCCTCAAACGGACGGGGCAGGTTCTACGTGGCCACAGCCTTCCCGTGAGACCCATAAAACCTACGGACCACGTAGACATCCAACATCCAAGCCTTCAGGCGCGACCGGAACTGGATCCTCAACAGCGAATCATTGATCGCGGCAAGCGCGACGCAGCCAGACAGCTCATCCTTAGGCGACTTGGCCAACTGACGTACGAAGGACCGCTTCCGACAACACTGATAGAGCTTGCGCAGACCGGGCACCTGCTTGCTCCGGCGGAGGACGAACGGCTCGTTGACGACCTTGAGATATTCCTTTTCACGCTGCTCGGGAACGTAGCAATAGCAACTGCCAGCCGCAGCGTGGGATCGGCCAGCAAGAAAGAATGGGCGGAGTACACCTCAACCGCCACAGGCGCCAAGGTCTACCTTGACGACCAGGGAGACAGCGTCAGGATCTGGCTCAAAGACTTGAAGAAGCCAGGGCATATCCACCTCGAAGTCGTTGTTTCCGTCACTTTTAGAACGCCAACAGGACTTCAAACAGCCGAGAGCAACCCAACTACCATCAGCACAAGACAGCCAAACCACTACGTCGCTGTCTCGAGGCCGCTTCCCGGTGCTGCAATCGACCATGTTCAAGTTCGTATCAGGCCGGGAACAAGGGACTGATGGCTGCAGCAGCGGGTCACCACCGTGGTTAGGGATGAGGCCGAGTTCCTTCGTCGGCGTCAGGAGAAAAAGGAACGACGCGCGCGACGAAAACTTGCCCTGCGGCAGGAGCCGGCAGATACCAAGTCCGATATTTCCCTGATCAGGGCAAATACGCGGCCCTCTCGCTCTTGGACCGGGGGCTATGGCACAACCAATGAAAAGCACTCCGACTTCACTGCCGTTGCAGGACGTTCTGATTTTCTCAAAGCAGTAAACCGTGAGGTGCTTGACGCAACCATTGACGCCGGTTTGGCACTCATCGCCCCCGAGCGGGTAAGAGTAGAGCTCTCATTCGCCATCGTCCGCAGGGCCCGTTTGTTCAGGACGCGACACTCCCACCTCCTTAGCCAGGTCATCAAATGGAATGCCGACGCTTCGTTGCCGCGCGTACAAGGGCGTCAAAATTATGAGTGGAGCATTGAAGACGTCTACCTGCTCCGAGCGACAGCTGCCTTCAATAACCGGACTAATGTCTCACTCGGATCCGCCTATACCACTGATTTGGAGTGGCTTCGATCCAACAGCAGCGACCCCTACATCGCTGTCGAATGCAGGCTATTGCTCGCCCAAAATCACCTCGAAGAAGCGCTACAAAGTAGAAAGCAGCGTCAACATTTTCTAAACCTGGCCAAGAGCGGCATCGCCCATATTTTTCAACGTCCGCGTCGAAAAATAGAGCGCGTCCGGCAACTTCTCGATGAGATTTTGCAGGCCGACAATTATGCAGGTATAACAGTTCCGCGTTCTCGCGTACGACTGGCCATGTCTTGGCTCGACCGAGATCCAATTAAGGCCCTTCATGCTATTGACCCAAGGCGCGCAGCACCAAGCCCGCCAAAGGATGAGGACGCTGGCCGGGCTCACGCAATCCTCGCCGTCGAGAGCATCAGCACTCTCGCCTATGAGGGAGCGGGCACTGCTGTTTTGTCGAACATGCGCAGGACTTACGCACGCGCTCTCTCCGCTGCGGAATCAATAGATTCAGCGAATCTCGAGCAACCAGATTTGGTCCGCTTGGCGGATGCGCTAAGAGTCATCGCTGTTACCCATCCCGACGGCTCCTGGCGGGCTGATCACCTGCTTTTTCAGCTGTGTCCAAACCCCCATCTTCCATCCGTCAGTGCAAAGTTGGCTCTCCTGTTGCACTCTCACTACCGAGACAAGTTCTTTACGTATCGCTCCATAACAGATATATCCAATGCACGCATATATGTCGACGCTGCTTTCAGAAAAATGACCGACAATACGCCCGAAAAGATGATCGCGGCTGCTGACTGGCTGATAACGCATTATCTCTATTCCGGCGCGACGTCCTTGGATGTGGACCCGGTGCCTATCCTTGACTATTTTGACGAGTTCATGCCTGATTATCACCCAATGCGAATAGAATTCTTGACCTACATGGGCATGTCTATTTCACGTTCTCCAGCAACACTCGAGAAGCACATCGATAGACTTGTTGGATACTGGGAGAAGCACCTCGAATTAGTTAAAGACATGGCGCAAAGAGGGCAAAACACGACTGCGCAGTTAGCCGAAGCCCTAGAGAACACTGCCATCTCACTGCGCTTACGCGCACGAGCAAATGATGACTCACGAGATTTAGCTCGAGCTCTAAAACTAAGTCGTGAAGGCTATGATCTGGTGGGGTACGACGACCGCCTCAGAACAGCTGCCGTGTACTCATACATACTCAATGAGTGGTCCATTAAGGAAGGATTGCCGGAGGATAGAGCAGAAGCCGTCGATATCCAAACAAAGGTTTTACGTCGGGTGCGAAACAAGGCAAAACGCGACATTCTTCATCCTGTTAGTGTATTGCCTGGTCGGTGGGCACTGATGAGTAAGCTACCACGGATACTGGAAATGACTTTTCCCGTAACCCGCGACGAATCCGAAGAATGCTTCGAGGCTTTGACTTGGCTAAATAATCACTGCTTAGAGGATGATTCCGCAGATCTGAAGACGTCTCTTTCTGAAGCAGCACTACTATGCCAATCTGCACTTTCTTCCGACGAGTGGGAGTACTCATCTAAGCTAGCTCTGAAGGCTCTAAAGCGGGTAGAACGCACCCTTACGTCCGTGGAAAACCCGTATTCGGCGCTCTACTTCGTTCAGGGCCTCTCATCCATTGGTGCAGTTGCCTTCGCCAGCAGAGGCAACTCTTCCCAAGCAGCCCAGATACTGGAACGCGGAGCTGCCTTAAGAACTAGAATTCAGCTCCAGCGCCGCCGATACGAAACGACACCCACTGAGACGGAGGATACCTCCGCTCCATCAACGCATACCACCAGAGTTTCCAGCCTTGAAAATTACCACCAAATCAAAGGGTTGGCAGCCGCCCTATCTGCTCCTTTGGTGTACCTCTCAGCTACGGAAGCAACGGGTCTTGCCGTGGTTGTAACAGCTGAAACGTGCCGGTCAATTTTGCTTCCCGAGCTGACCCTGGCGAAAGTTAACCAGTGGCTTGATCTCAGTTCAACGGACATGAGTGTCCGCCAAGAATCTCGAGGTATCCCTGTCCGCGGAGCGCGGGGGGAACAATCACCAGCGCGAACTGCAGTCGACAAGATCATCGCAGAGGCGGCCTACACCATCCAGTCCTTACAAGAAATGCTGGCTGAAACTCAATGTCAAACGGTACACGTGATTCCGGTTGGTCAGACAGCTGGTCTCCCTTGGAGCTACATATTCAGCGTTGCCGTAACCATCAATCCATCCGCCACTATTCTAAATAGATCACGCATGCAGACGAGTGGGAATGGGCCGCGTATATCTATTACTGCGCCAAGCCCTTGCCATCATGAAGGTGAGCACCTAGAGCACCTGAAAAATGCACGAAAAGAAGGGCTATGGTTGAGCGAGAATGCTGGTTTCGACAGTTCTGCCACGGGACCCGCCGCGACGCGTCACGCTTTTAATGAAGCCCTCAAAAGCGGACCTGAGGTATTGCACGTGGCCGCGCATGGTTCAGTGAACACCAGAAGTTGGGGTGATGCGGCCCATCTAATTTGGGCTGATGACGAGAACTCGATAGCCGAGACTACTTCGCTTCCCGAATTAATGGAGCTCGATGCGAGCAACGTGGGGACCGTGTTCTTAGCGGCATGCTGGGGAGGTGCCCCAAATCGGACTTTGCCTGATGAGTCAATCAGCTTTCCTACCGCGTTTCTTACAGCGGGAGCCAAGTCTGTCATCGCTCCGCTCTGGCCCATCGACGACGACGTCGCGTATGAATTGGCGACCCTCTTTTACGAGTACTGGAAACTTGACGGCATTTCCCCAGCGATCGCTTTGAGGATGGCTGCTACTAAAATGAGAGATGCGCATCCTGACTCTTCAACATGGGCTGCCTTTATGCTTGCGGGTGACATCTAATCAAAGGCATTTTGAAGCAATTGCTTGGTGAGTGCAGAGTTCGCGAGCCCTTCGCGTGGGTGCGTGGAATGTAGTCAACCCGTCCGTCCTCACGGACTAAATTCAAGGTTGCGTCTACCCTCACGCCACGATGCCCTCCACCAAGGTGTGCCCACCAAGTTCGAATTTTTGTCACCCTTGACCACGTTCCGGGCTCTGAGCGAATAGACTCGGCCACACCTAGGCACCCTCCGCGTCTTCGGCCCAATCTAGTGCGGCGGCAAGATGCCTTTCATCCGGGAGCGCCTCCTGCTCATCTCGGGGGAGTTTGTCGTAGGTGTACGCGGCAACGGCCATGGGGGAGGTGGATCGGCCGAGACTGTACCGGACGCTGCGGTCGTTCTTCGTACCGCAGATGAGAATGCCGATGGTTTTGTTGTGATGGTCGCGGCGGAGGACGTCGTCGACGAGGGCGACGTAGAAGTTGAGTTTGCCGGCATACTCGGGCTGGAACTTGCCTGTTTTGAGTTCGATGACAACGTAGCCCGTTAACCGCACTAACGCACCCAGCATCCGCTGGGACATCAGCTGAATTGTCCAAAGTTCTTTGGACGGACCAAGACGAGGACCCTAGTGGCACGAAATGAATAATCAGCTAGTCCCTGTACTCGGCAAGTCCGTACCTTCGGAGTCTGGCTCGACCCATTCCAGAGCAGCCACGAGGTGTCCTTCGTTGGGCAGCGCCCGTTGTTCGGCGGCTGGGAGTTTGTCGTAGGTATAGGCCGCTACCGCCATAGGAGATCTGGAGCGCCCAAGGCTGTACCGGACGCTGCGGTCGTTTTTCGTACCGCAGATCAGGATGCCGACAGTTTCGTTGTGGAAGTCACGGCGGAGGACGTCGTCAACGAGGGCGACGTAGAAGTTGAGCTTACCGGCGAATTCCGGCTGGAACTTGCCAGTCTTCAACTCGACAACCACATATCTGAGCTGTTCTACGTGGAAGAAGAGCAGATCGACGTAGTAATCGTCGCCGTCGACGTCGAAGTGCACTTGCCGCCCGACGAAGGAGAAGCCGGGCCCCAGCTCCTGCAGGGTGTCGGTGATTTTTCCGGTGAGGGCATTTTCGAGGTCACGTTCGGCGACTTCGCCGGAGAGTCCAAGGAACTCAAAATTGTAGGGGTCCTTTGCCATCTGCTGCGCCAGCTCCGAATCGGGGGCTGCAAGATGTTGGGTGAAGTTTGATGGGGCCGCACCGGTGCGTTCCATGGAGCGGTTCATCATCATGTTGAGCAGGACGTTCCGGGACCAGCCATACCGGACGGCTGCGGCAGCGTACCAATTACGCTCCTCCGTGGAGCTGGCCTTGTCCAAGATTGTCCGGATGTGGCCCCAGGGCAATTGCGCCACAGCCTGTGGCACATTTGGTTCATCTTCCCAAGCGCGGACCATTGCTGTCATGTATTGCAGGTTGCGGGGCGACAGGCCTTTCATCTCAGGGAAGGCATGCCGCAGGTCCGTAGCCAGCCGGTTGATGACCCCGCTCCCCCAACCGTAATGGTCCTGACGCGCGAGGATGTCTTTCCCGATTGACCAGTAGAGCTCGATGAGCAAGGCGTTGACGGTCCGCTGCGCCTGAATCCTGGCGCCGCTGACTCGCTTCTTCAGTGACTCCAACAGATCCGCGTAGTCGGCCGGCAGGTCGATTTCTGAAGTCCTCATGACTCCACCCTAGTGATTCCTATTTGTGCCACAGCCTGTGGCACAAATAGGAGATACATGTCAGTTGCGGAAAAGGAACCCGCCTGCCGGCAGAAAGCATCACCACCGATGGACGAAATAGCTGATTAAGCTGTATCGAAAGAACCATCTGGGGGTGACAGTGGCTCGGGCTCAAGATGCAGCGCCGCACGCGCGGCGCTCTGCGCCGTATTGGGAGTGGGTGGAGATGTACCGTCGGGGCATCGAGTCCGCGAAGATCGCGGAGGTCTGCGGGTCTGCGCCGAGCACTGTCCGTTATCACCTGCAGATCGCGGCGAAAAGGGATCCGGGTCTTCGCGACGAGCATGCAGCGGCCATGCCCGTAAAGGTCCCGTCCCAGACGGCTCTGCAAAGGATGCACGACCTGATCTCGTTCTATCAGGCGGAAGGGCGGCTGCCGGCAGCCCATCCGGAATCCCCGGACGAGCAGGCCCTGGCCAGCTGGTTGTACCGTCGGCGCCGGGAATCAGTAGAGGGAACCCTCTCCCCCGCCCTTCGCGAAGGCCTGAGCGTCATCCCCGACTGGGACCAGGCCTCCCCGTGGAAGGCGGAGGCCGAGGCCCGCTGGCAGCGGCGGCTGAAGGAAGTCAAAGCATTTCGCAGGGCTGGTGGTGAATGGCCGCGGCACCAGAAAACCGACGACCCGGTCGAGCGCACACTCGGGGTGTGGCTGCACGGCCAGCGCATCAACTACAACCACGGCAAGCTGGCACCCGAGAAGAAGTCCCAGCTGGACAAAGTCCTGCCGGAGTGGCGCGAGGGCAGGCCCCGCGGCCGCCGACCGCAAAAGTTGCCAAACTAGGGAAGGGGCCACCGAGCGTCCCCATGGCCCTCCCTACTTCAGGCGTTGCCTATTTGGATGGGCCGCTTTTGGCCCGTTCCGCACCCACCGCCCCGGTGCGAGCCTTTCTGGCCTTGGCGGGGGCTTTATTCATGTTGACGGCCGCGCTGGGGTGTGTTCCCTCGCTGCGCTCGGCTGCGGTACGCCCGCGGACTTGGGCATCGGTCGCGCCGGCAGCTGCCAAAGATGCCGCAAAGACCTCATGCCGCTCGGCGGACCCGTACTCAGCAGCTGAGGTGCTTTCAGCCTTCAAACCCTGGTCCTGAAGCCCGCTGCTGGCCTTGCCCGTGACGCGGTTCTCGATCTCGCGGCCGACGCTTTCGAGGCGTGTGAACAGTTCGTTCTCAGCGCGTTCGTATCGCTGTTCCAGAGACGCCCACTGCGAGCCGATAAAGCCGCCCTCGGCGAGGAGCTTGGCTTCGTGCATCTCCTTGGCTGCCTTCACAAACGCGGGGTCTTTGAAGTGGGAGTCGTTGGCGCCGTTGACGGCGGCGGTGGTTTCTTTCCGCAGCTGCTCAAGGTCCGGGCCATTCACGCCGTCCTTGCTGATCAGGAACATCCGTTCCCTGATGTCTGCATCGGCAGCTGCAACGGCCGCCGGGGTTTTGGCGTTGTGTGCCCTTTGCAGCGCCTGTGCCAGCTCGGGGTTGGCCAGGTACTCCACGGGGACCTGGTGCCGCTCCATTTCCGGGGCCAGCTTCTGTGCCTCGGTGCGGAGTTCTTCAGCCCGGGCCGCTGCGAGCAGCTGCATTGCCTTTTCCTGTTCGGCGGCCGCCTTGCGCGTCTCTTCCTGGCTCAGTGCCAGCGCTTCCCGCCGGGACCTTTCTGCCGTGATGGTCTGAACAGCAGACTCCAGGTAGGCCGTGTCCGCGCCGACGTCGTGGGTGTCGATCCCGTAGCGGGTCAGGACTTCGTGCCGGATCCGGTCCGCGGCCGCCAACGCCGCCGGGTCATGGTCTTTCCAGCCTTCTGCCACGGCATGAACGGTGGCGATGTCATTCGGCTGGGCTTTGTCCCACCACTGATCCTTCTGCACCGGTGAGAGTGCTGCTTGGACGGTGCTGCGTTGGGCAGCCAGGTGTGCCTGCGCTTCGTGCGCTGCCTGGGCGTCATGCTGTTCCTGTTGCCGCATCAGTTCCTGCCGCCGGCGGGCCAGGGTTTCGGCAATCCGCGAGGCGATCAACAGTGACTGGCGCATTCCGCTGTCCAGGACATCATCGATTCCATCTGATTCACTCATGGTGTTCCCCCTTGCACTTGGTGTGATTCGTTATCGGTCGAGCACAGGACCTGGTTTACGCCCCGTGTCTTGGTGGGTTTTCGCAGGTGTCGGCGTGGTGGGTACTGCCAAACCTGGGCGGATGGGAGCCATGCCGCGGAGACCCAGTTCCACGGACTTCGGCACAGGCGTATGGCTTGATGCGGCTTGTTCCGGTGCGCCCACGGCGGCCGGCTTGGGCATGGTCGCGGCGAAGGGCTTCAGTTGTTCGGTCACCACGGCGCGGATCCGTTGTGCTTCCCTGGTGCGCCCGGATTGTTGGTGCATCTCGTGGATGGCAAAAGCGGTGTTGACCAGCTGCAGCATGAGGGCCGCTTGGGCCGCCGTTTTGTCCTTGCTCGATGCCGCCATGAACAACATCGCTGTCCCGGCAATGGACGGGAGTGCTACGGGTTTGCTGTACTGGCGTGGTGCGCGCAGCTGGGCTGTGCGGGACAGCTCGGCAGCGGTCGCTGCCAAGGGTCCGGGCGTCGCTTCCAGGCGATGTGACCATGCCGCGAAGGCCCCTGATACTTCCCGTGCCGCCTTGGCCCAGGTGGCGTGATCATCACGCGGTAGTACCCGCAGCTTTTCAACCAGCGCTGTTGCGTTGCGGGTGTACTGAACCCACACATCCGCTGAAGGGGTTGCGTTCTCGGGACCGGTCCTGGAGACCTTGCGCTTGTTGCGCGCCGCCGCGTTCCATTCCGCTGCCGCCTCGGTCGCCAGGTGCGGAGAGTCAGGCCATTCCTCACGCAGGGCGCCGAGCTTCAAGTCGGAAGCAAGAGTGCCGCCGCCGAACCAGATAGGGCGCTCCCCAGGCTTTGGCCGTTCAGCGACTGAGTAGCCCACGATGACGTCGGTGGTGTTCTTCGCGTAGCGCGGCCGGACCAGCAGCCCGGTGTCACGGGCACGTCGAACGAACTCCGCTTCTGTCGCGGACGCGCTGGCGCTGGCGCGCACTTTCCTGGCTAGGGATGCTCGGTGCATTTCGCGCATCTCCCGGACGGCGGTGGCCTTCTCGGCCCGGTCGTAGCCGCGGGTGGCGTGCACGCTGGAAAGCTCTTCCAGGCCGTACTTGGTTTCCAGTTCCCGGCAGGTCTGATGTGCTCGTTTGTAGTCGCCGTGGGTGGAGGCTTTGGTGCCGTCTTCGCGGACGAGGGACACGGCGATGTGGATGTGGTGGTTCCCGTTCTCGCTGGTGCCGTGGTTGATCGCCACCCACCGGCACTGCGCTTTTCCGCTGGCCTCGGTGAAGCCCATGGCGTCCACGAAGTCGTTCGCGATGTCACCCCACTGCTGGTCCGTCAGGGCACCCTCTTCCGCGCGGAGGCTCAGGGAGCAGTGCCACACATCGGCGTGCTTGTGCCCGTTCGGCACCCGTTCCTTCTTGACCGGGTCCCAGCGGTAATCCTTCTGCAGCACCTCGACGCCGAAGCCCTTCCTAGGCTGGTCCAGATGCTTCGCAATCGCCACCGCGTCGTCCTTGTCCAGGACCCCGTCGTCGTACCACGCCATGATCGCCGCGTCACCGGCAACCAGGTGCGGATCGGTGTGCGCGTTCTTCGTCTTGTCAGTATCGGTGGAGGCCAGGTACAGCAGCAGCCCCGACATCCGGGAACCGCGCGTGATGTTCGGAATCATCGCCCTACATCAACCCCTCGATCGTGCGGTCAATCCGCATCGCCACCTCACGCACATACGCCAGCGCCGCCTTGGCATCCTGAGGGAATTCATCGCCCGCGTTCGCGTGCCTCGCTATCTGGTTGACGTTGTTCGACACCCGAGCCAACAACGTATGGATCGCCATCAGTTCAGCCATCGCCGCCTTACGTTGGGTCGGCGTCTCCGAGCCCTCCGACAAAGCAGCGGTCAGCAAAAGGTTCGGGACCGTGACCTTCTCCCGCGCGGCCCGTGCGACCAGGGCTGCTTCCTCCTCCGCGGTGACCCACACATCACGGCGCTTCTTCGTCCCCGCCGGGGAATTCGCACGGCGCCGCTTCGAAAGGCGGGAACGCGAAACACTCTCCTCAGACACGCACTCCCCCATCCCTCAAACGGCCACTCAGTTCAAAAAGCCCAGCGCAGCGACCCCGAAAGCGGGGACCACACAAGCCAGTGTGCCAAGCAAACAACCACAGGGCCGTGAGCGACACGCCATTTACACCCGTGTAAATGTATAGCTTGCTCCGCCGCAGTTGGCTTTCGCGGCACGCCGGGCCGCCTCCCCGGGGCAACCTCCTGCCGCCGGTAGGCTGGCACCGTCTGTACAGCCAACCTTGGGGGTCACATGCTCACAGAACACGACTACCCGGACCAGCCCGCGGCCCGGGTCCAGATCTGCACCTACCGGCAGGCAACCGACTCACGCCCAGGGCGGATCTATCTGCAACTCGGCGTCGAGCGGGACTTCAACCCGGCGAACCTTCAACGCCAGCGAGATGCCGAAGAACGTCTCAGCGGCGGCACAGACCAGGTGTGCGGAAGCATCGACAATGTCGCAACCCGCCACCTGCAGGACCTGACCGGAACAAGAGCCCGCATCGTCGAAGACGGCTACGCCGTCAGCATCGAAATGCCCATCCCGGACGCCACCGAAGACGCCCCGCACCAGCCCATTTCCGGCGCCGGCACAGATGCCGGCCCGGCGCTGACGGCGGACCAGGAACTGGTCCTTCCGGAACTGGTCCAAAGCATCGAAACCGTCCTGCCCCCGCAGGAACGGCACCACACCCAAACGCTGGCGCTGATGGTCGCCCAGGACATCCCGTCCACGGCAGATGTGATCAGCTCCAGCGACCGGGTAACGCTCGCGGAGGTCATCGCCCACCACGAACACCGGATGGACAGATACACCCCAATGCCAGTCCCGGCGTCGATAAGACTCGCCGAACTCTCCTTCCCCCAACACGCCAGAGCCGCGCTCCACTACAGCACTGACACCACCTCCCCGGGACCGGCAGGCACAGCACGCCCACGCCACACCGTCCCCGACCTTGAACGCTGAACCGCAACACCACGAAAGGCAACCGAACACCATGGCTTCCATCAACATCGAAGAAACCAAAAACCAGGCCCGAGCCCTGCTCAACTCACGCATCAAATCCGTCGAAGAACTCGTCCAAGCACGCCAACGCGTCGCCGACCTCAAAGACCAGCTCGCCACCGCTGAACGCGACGACAAACGCGCCTACGTCAAAGCCACCCGCGACGGCTGGAGCCCCGACGAACTCAAAAAGCTCGGCCTCGAACCAGCCGCCGCAGGCCGCCGCCGCAAAGCCCAAGCCAAGGCCACTGGCGTCCCCGCAGACGCCGCGTCAGGCACCGATTCAGCCGAGCCGGAAACCGTTTAGGAGAACTAAGCCCCTCACCCACATGGGCACGGCAAAAGCTATCTACCTTCGGGCTTTTCCCGCACACATGTGGACGACGGGACCCACCTGACCGGCTGCACACAAACGCCAGCACACCACCAGCCGGCACGTCACCACCGGGACCGGCGAATGTGCACAACCTGGAAACGAAGCGAGTCACCAACGGGCACCTTCCCCATGGGTCAAGACAGGCGCCGCCGACGCGCCTGTCGCGGGGTCATGCTTCTTTCAGCAGGGACGACATCCACCGTTCAGACGGGGCCGGCTTCGGGCAGCGACGGAACCGTGATCAGTGAGAAGCTTCTCAGGCGCCCGGGGGCCTTCCAGCCGGGTCGCCGGCGGTGACAACCACAAGCTGCAGGGCGGCGCTCATCACCACCACGTACCGCGGGACCGCGTGATCCAAGCAATGGCGCCTACCGCGCGGACCGGTGTCACAAACATCCGCCACGACGAAGGCCGGCACCCGATAGGTGCCGGCCCTTTTTCGCTGCTTTGGGACTAAATCTTCTAAGCGTCGGAAGGGATATCACCGTCAGGGATCTGACCTGATGCGATACGCTCCGCAGTCTTCTCGTAGGCCGCTTCAATGTAGGCTTCCAAGTCGTCTTGGCGTACCCGCCAGATGCCTCTTCCACCGAATTGCGCGGCCCTCAAGTCACCGCTTTTGACCAGTGCATAGACCAGGGGTTTGCCGAGGTTCAGGATCTCTTGGACCTCGTCCAGGGTGAGCATCCTCGGGAACGGCGCAGCCGTCGGCGCGGTCGCCTTGTTCACTTCATCGGTACCCTTCACCACGGCTACTTTCCCTCGTCCCGGTGTCGTATTTCATCCATAGTTCTCTGCCCGCGCCGCAGCTCCCCGGCCTTCACCGGAGGCCACGGCTTGCCGCCGTTGTACTTGCGCTGCAGACGCTTCACCTCACGCATGCTGGCCCTGACAATGAAGTCTGACACGCTCGTATCACCCTCTTCAGGCTTGCCGGCTTCTAGGAAAGCGGCACGGACCTGTTCCGCCTGCTCCTCCGTGTAGTAGGGCGTGAAGGCAGCAATCTTCTTCGGCCTAGGCATCCGGTTCCTCGTCGGCTGACGCCTGCGGTGGTGCCGCCGGAGTAATGCGCTGAAGCAGGGCATCGTGGGCTTCCTGGAGTGCGCTGGCCCGGGCCTCCGCGGCCGCGGCCCGGGTCCCAGCGACCGTCGCAGCGGCTGCAGCCTCACGCTCGGCAGACCGCGCCTGCTCCAGCTGCTCCCCGGTGGAGGCAAGCTGGCGTTCCAGCTCCGCCAACCGAGAGGTAAGTTCCGCGACGGTGGACTCTTTTTCGGCGGTGACCTTGTCAAGGTCGGCGACCAGTTCGGCGACCTCCTCATTCAATTCCTTTTTCTCCTGCGCCCACACTCCCTCAGCTGCGGCGTGACGTTCGTTTGCCGCCGCGGATGCTTCCGCCCAGCACGAACCGGCCAGGCGGGCCGCCTGTTCCAGGATCGACGGCGGCGTCGCGGCCACCTGTCCCCCGGCGGCCTGCTTCTCCTCGACCCACTCTTTCAGATAACGGGTCGCGTCCGCGTTGCTCACGCCCGCCGCGGCGCGCACCGTGGACACCGTCGGCCGGCGCTCAGCGCTGATCTGCTCGGCAGCAGCAAAAACACGGTCTTTCACACTCAATGTCACGGCGCAGACCTTTCAGCGAAAGAAAATAGTAGGAGTAGTAGTAACAAAACTACTACTCCTACTATCCGATGATCAATAGTTGTCCCGGGTGCGCCGAAAGGGCCGGGGCCGCCCGGACGCCGCCCCGCTTCGGCTTCCTGCTAGAACGGCGGTTCGGAGTCGGGGCCGTTACCCCAGCCGCCGGCGGTTGCGCTGGCGGTAGGCAGTCCCCATGGGTCATCCTGCGGGGCTGACTGCGAGCCCTGGCTGCCACTCGCCTGGTTGCCGGACCCGCCGCTGGCTTGGCCGCCTGGGTTGCTGCCCTGGGTGCGGTTGACCTTGGCGCTGGCGTACCGCAGGGACGGGCCGATCTCATCCACCTCGAGCTCAATCACTGTGCGCTTCTCGCCTTCCTTGGTTTCGTAGGAACGCGACTTCAACCGGCCGGTGACGATCACGCGCATGCCCTTGGTCAGGGACTCGGCCACGTTCTCCGCTGCTTCCCGCCACACGGAGGCCCGGAGGAAAAGTGTCTCGCCGTCCTTCCACTCGTTGGACTGAGGGTCGAAGGTCCTTGGGGTGGACGCGATGGTGAAGTTCGCGACCGCTGATCCACTTGGAGTGAAGCGCAGCTCTGGATCTGATGTCAGGTTTCCAATGACAGTAATCGTGGTTTCGCCGGCCATGATGGTTCCTTTTCCTCGTGTGCTGGTGATGTTCTCGGTGTCTGTTGTGGGTTCGTTCGGAGGTTCAGTCCCACCCGGTTCGTCGTGGGTGAGGTCGTTGAGTTGGTACTGGTCGGCAGTGTGGGCGTCCCAGAGCCCGCCTTTCCCGAGCGGGGCACGGTGGATCGCCTCAAGGTACCCGTCATCCCCTGCCTTGTCTGGGACTGGGTAGAAACCCTCGCACAGGTCCTCAATGTCCGGTTCCACAATGGCGGGCTCTACAACATAGGGATCCACAACGTCGGGGTAGATCCTGCCACTGGGGTTGACCTGCCGGAACAGGTCCACCTCCAACGGGATCCGCGGGCTGAGTTTGAACCCGACGACCGGGCGAAAGTTCGTCACGGTCCTCACGCCGCCTTGTGACTCATCGCCGCTTGGACGAGCTTGTCGCGGCGCAGGCCGGACCAGTGGTCCTGGTCATCAGCATTGTTCACGACGACGGGTGCCTGGGAGTAGCCGAGTTCGGCGGTGATGTACTCCAGTGCTGCCGGGACTTCGGTGATGTCCACGGCCGTGTAGGTGATGCCCTTGGAGTCGAAGTAGTCCTTCGTCTTCTCACAGTTCGGGCAATCGGGCTTGGTGTAGACCGTGTAAACGGCCGGTGTTGCAGTTATTTTCAGCACCTGGTTTCGTATCAAATAAGTTTCGTTCGTCTGGCTGACTTGCTACTTCAATTCTAGCAATCATTCAACTGAATGAACAGGGGTACTGCCGCCAATTCTAGGGGTTTTCTTACACATTTTTACGCGCCAAACATGCGCTTCTATGTTCCCTGGCGCGGGAAAAGATGGGTGAGTCCCGCCGCCGGCGACTGTGGTGATCCCCGCTGGTTCGCCAGGGCCTCAGCCCCCATGTGCCTGAAAAGCCGCTTCGCGACCGTTCGTGAGATGTCCTGCAAAGGTGTGCTCCCCCAGTGAATTGGTGTCGTCCCTGCTGAAAGAAGTCCAGCCCCGGAAATAGGCGCGTCGGCAGCGCTGGGATTGGACCACGGGAAACCTGGCCGCGATAGTGGCCCACGGCGTAGCGGCGCGCCAACTTGAAAGGTAAGCATGCTTGCTATTAGGTTTGGTGTCAGCTTCTCCGCCTGTCCCCCATCAGGCGGAGTGGTTGCCAGGGAGGCCCCGCTTTACGACTCGTGCTGCGGGGCTTTTCGCTATCCACATATTTGCAGCATTTGCAGGATTCGGAACGGCAGAGGGAGTGTGCAATGGCTCAGGGCGATATCGAGACGTACTACGAAGATGGCCAGTGGAAGAACAAGCGCGAAGGTGCCGACCGCGCGTTCGGCGCCGGCTACAGCACCAAGGACGAAGCAGAAGCTGCAGGCCGGGCAGCGGCCCAGGCAGACAAGGTCGAGCACGTGATCAAGAACCAGGACGGCCAGATCAGTTCCAAGAACAGTTACGGCAACGATCCGAGGAACGTCCCGGGCTGAATCGACGCGGGACTCGGGTTCTCGTGTTAACCCGGAAGGGAGCCGGCGTGTGCCGGCTCCCTTCGGGTTTCTCTGCAAGAAATCTATGGTTCAGTCTAGCTGAAGTGATGTCCGCGTTCTTTTCCAACCTCGGTGCTGGAGCGCGGCTCTTTCTGTGATCCCTGGGTGCTGGCGTTGGACGGCGGTCCGCCGCTGGTGAGTGGTTGCTGTGGTTCGCCCTGGGCGGCGGACCGCCCGACTTTTGGGAGGTTCCTGGCCTTCCTTCGGTGATTGGGCCTGTGCCGGGCGCGTTCGTCGATCCGCCACCCGGCACAGGAGCCTTGGGTCTATCCGGCCTTCTCGGTCTTTTCGCCGCTGTCGATGATGATCTGCTCTACCTCGCTTGCCGTGTATCCCCACAAGACCAGCTGGTTCAGGTAGTCCCGGTGGGTTTGGCTCGGTGAGCGCCACGAGTCTTTTTGGATGGTCTTTTCATACCCGGCGCAGACCAGCGCAATCAGTGCGAACTCCGGGCGTGCTGTCGTTTTGGCGACGTGCTCCCTGAGCGGGTTCCATGCCCACTGGTTGGATTCTTCGAACTTCGCCCCGACCATTTCAGCGGCCACCCTGCCCTCGTAGCCGCTGGCGGTTTCGGAGTGGTGGGTGATCGCGTGGACGGTGAAGTACTGCCAGCCCTTCGGGGCCTGCTTCTTGGCCAGCAGGTTCTTGACCCATTCGCGGCGGACGGTGGTAGCTGACTGCATCAGCTTGTTGTTCTCGATCAGGGTTTTCCGTTCGGCCTTCTGCTCATCGGTCATCGGTCCTTTGGGGGCAGATGCTGTGCCGTAGCCGCTGTAGTAGCGGAGCGTGAAGCCCAGGTCTTTCCAGCCGGTGACGACGGCGACAGCTGAGTGCTCGCCCCGGTAGTTCGTTTCGATGTAGACGGCGTTTCCGTCCTCGTCGGTGGCCGGTTCCCCATCCGCCGTTTTCAGGGAGGTGACCCGGAGGGTGTCGCTATCCTCCCCATACCCGCACTCCGGAACAACAGTCGTTCCGGCCGCCTCCAATTCGGCGGTGAGCGCGGCCAGCGCGGCGGCGCGGTCGCGCTTGTCCCGCAGCTGCTGGGTGACGTGCAAAAGCATGTCGGGTTCGTCCATCATGACGGACTCGAGCTCGGCCGTGGCTTCCTCGTCGTCCTCAAATTCGGCCAGAATCAAGGCTTCTTCGATGGTGTAGCCCTTGCCCAGGGCGGCGGCTCCGGTCTCGGTGGACTTGGCTTTCAGGGCGGACTCGACGGTGGTCTTGGTGCGTCCGGTCTTCTTGGCGATCGCGGCGGCCGAAACGCCGATCAGGGACAGCTGGTGATAGGCGTCGGCCTCGTCGGCTTCGGTAAGTTCGGCGCGCTGGACGTTCTCCACCACCTGCGTGACGATGCGCTCGGCTTCCTCAGGGGACTCGATGATCATTACCGGAATCAGGGGCCGTCCGGCCTCGACGGCGGCGCAGGTGCGGCGCTGGCCCATCAGGACGTGCACAGTGCCGTCGTCCTTGCGGTGAGCGATCACGGGTTCCATCACGCCGTGTTCCTTGATGCTGGCGATGAAATCGGCGGTCAGGGCCGTGTCTTTCCGGACGTTGATGTCAACGGTCAGGGTGGTTGGGTCGAGCATTTCGAGAGTGGGTGTTGCGTTCATGGTTTTTGTCCTCGCAGAGACGTGGGCGGGTCGGGCGGTTCAGGTGACCGGCCAGCTTCCCTCTCCCCCCGACGCTTCTATGTCTGTCAAGCGGGTGGAAACGGGTGCGGGCGCGGACCAAGGTGGGTGGGGCGGTTTAGGTGACCGGCCAGCTTCCCCTCTCCCCCCGTTGTTTTGGCTGCTGGCGAAGCTTGCGGAGCTGTGGCCGACGGAGGCCTGTCTACCCTTGGGCAAGGGGCGGGAAATTCCCGGAGGAAATCAGCGACGAAGGAGCGCCGCAGGGACATTTCGTGCGCCGCAGGCCCCGAGGAAGGAGGGGCTAGACGGGCCGGAGCGGACACGTACAATCCGAAGGAATCTCAATGATGTTGTCAACGGATTCCTGCGGGTCGGTCAGGGGGCGGTCCTCGCCCGATCGGTGCTCCGGGGTAGGGCTCGCAGGACTTCTTTTCGCTCATGGTTGTGCTCCTTCCAGGTGGGTGGGGCGGCTTGTGGTGACCGGCCAGCTTCCCTCTCCCCCCGGTTGTTTTTTGCCTGCTGGCGGAGCAACGCGTAGCTGTGCCCGACGGAGCCGGGGCAACCCGAAGGGCAAGCAGCGGATGGGTTGTGGGAGGAAATAAGCGAAGCGCCGACACAAGCCATTCGCTGCGCAGCCGTCCGCAGGACGGTTGAGCCGGTGGAGCGGGCACGTACGATCCGCAGGACAGCAGCAAAAAACGTCGTAGACAAAAAAGTTCAGGGCGTCCGGAGCTCTGCGACGGCACGGTCTGGACCCCACCGCCGGCCGCGAAGCGGACGCCCGCCAACTGGTTGAAGCGCAGCGAAAACCAGTGCGAGCCCTGCGAGCATGCACTTGTCCCTGAGTAGGGTGGGGGCATGAGCGATCCAGCTCCACACCCTGGTCGCGGCAGTGAGGCTCCGCGCGATAGTGCGTGGCAGTCACCACTGGTCCGCCGGGTCCTGGCTGTGGTCTTCACTGTTGCCGCAATCGGATCGGTGGTGCTGGTGGCCGTGGACCTGATCGTTGGTCGGCCAGCTGCCGGCGATCTGTTTATCGGCCTTCTCAACAGCCTGACGGCCGTTTGGTTGTGGCGAACAAGCTCTGAAACAGAGCCGACATGACGAGGGCCGGCCTTGGCCGGTACGTTGGCAGGTTTTTAACGAGGTGAGGCCGGCCCCTTGGGGCCGGCCTCGGTTTTTCCCTCAGCAAAAGGAAACCTGTCGTGCAGCGTCATTGCTGCGGAAGTTAATGGTCCAGAGGGGATTTTTCCCAGGAGATGTCCACGGCGGAGGGGGCCTGCTGCTGGATGGTCAGCATGGATAGTTCCAGCATGTCCTGGGCGTGGGTGGCGCCGGCGGGTGCAGCGTCGTCGTCAGTGAGGATGAAGTCGTGACTCAAGTGCTGTCCCCTGGCTTGAAGTGGTCTCGTTCCACTCTCACTGTAGCCCGGCGGCAGGCAGTGGGTCCTGCTGGGGGTGCTGCGCCCGCGTCAGCGTGATCGGCGGCCGGAGGAGCGCCAGCGGGGGAGGCCGCCACCGCACCGAGGGGCCGAACCGTTGCCGGTCCGGCCCCCACTGCTTTTAGCGGTGCCGCTGGTAGGCGGTGTCCGGGTCCTGTGCCACCGGGGCGATGGTCCCCCGGCTCACCAACTGTTCCATCAGCCCAGCGAGTCGATAGCCGGGGCTGACCTCGATCGCGAGGTTGAAGTGCTCCGCGGCCACGGATGACTGGCCCTTGAGATAGGACAGCCAACCGATCAGGGTCAGCAACGGGGCCCGGTAGCGCTCAGGTGTCATTTCCATCAGGCCCCGTGCCAGCTGCTGTGCCCGGTCGACCCGGTCCCAGTCCGGTGTGATGCCCTGCCCGATCAGCAGGTCTCCGCTGCCTTCGGCGTCGGGCAGTTCCGGGTCGATAACGTTGCAGAACAGCACGTCACGCAGATCCGGACGCTGGAAGCAGGCCACCAGCTCCACAGCTGTTTCTGGGTCAGTCCAGCCGTCCCTGATCAGGGCCTCTGCCCACAGTTCCCGGCCGGTGTGCAGCTCCCCCGCGAACACCCCGTAAACGGCCTCACGGATCCGGTCGGCGGTATCCGCCGGTCCGGTAAACGCCGCATAGGTGGTGCCGGGGGCCTTTTGGTAGCTACTGCCCCGGAACACCAGTTCCGCGTTCAGCTGCCCGTCCGTGATGGATTCCAGCGGCTCGGGCAGGCAGCACCCTGCCTCGCTGTCGCACAGCAGGTTCCGCCAGTAGCTTGAGGTGACCAGCCACGCGTCCTTCAGCGGCGTGCCCGCGGTCTCCAACGCCTGAATCACCGCTTCGATGTGGTCGTGGAACGGCCGTTGCGCCCCTACTTCCGGATCGCTGTCCGTGTAGACCGCCAGCAGAACGGCGGTGGCCTTGGCATCCAGTTCGATGTACTCCACCATGGAGTGGGCGAAGCCTGCGGCACCGGCGGCCACAGGGGCGTCAACGCGGAGCGTGGCGCCCAGCGTGTTCCCGCGCATCGTCAGGAACACGAAGGACTCGCGGGGCACGAAGCCGAGGGTGTGCGGGATGAAGCCGAGGATGTCGGCGGGGCTGGAAATGCGGATTGCATCAGTCATGGTTTTAAAAGTCCTTTGCTGAGGAATTTGGCGGGTGGGGCGGCTCAGGTGACCGGCCAGCGTCCCCTCTCCCCCCGTTGTTTTGGCTGCTGGCGAAGCTTGCGGAGCTGTGGCCGACGGAGGCCTGTCTACCCGCAGGGCAAGGGCCGCGGAATCTGCAGAGGAAATCAGCGACGAAGGAGCGCCGGAGCCGATTCTGCGGGCCGCAGGCCCCGACGAAGGAGGGGCTAGACGGGCCGGAGCGGACACGTATAATCCGTCAGGACAGCAGCCAAAAAGCGTCGCAGACAACACAGGGCCAGGGACGGCGGAGCCCTGCGGAGCCGGCACTGGACCCAACAGCCGGGCGCGCCAGCGGACGCCCTTTCCTTGGTGAGCCCTGCGAACCATCAACCAACACACCGGTACTTCCCAGGTTCGTGCAGCGGCTGGCGGGACGCGCCACCCGTGGTCCCCACCGATGTCCCGGGCGGTTGGCGGTCCGCCGCCGGCAACCCACCACCAACGCCGGCCATGGGCGGCGGACCGCCCGCGGTGACCGGCCCCGGAAGGGACCGGCCACCCCGTAGTTCTAGCCCGCGAGCAGCTCGGCGAGTTCTGCCGCGTCGGTGACCAGCACCGCGCTGCCTTCCTTCAGGAGCCGGTGGCAGCCCGCCGAGTTAGCGGAATGGACGCTGCCGGGGACTGCGGCGACGTGTCGGGCGATGGTCTCGGCGTGGTGCGCGGTGTTAAGCGCGCCGGACCGCCACCGGGCCTCGACCACACAGGTGACACCGGCAAGGGCCGCGATGATGCGGTTCCGCTGCAGGAACCTGTACCGCGTCGGGGCGCTTCCCGGCGGCAGTTCCGAGAGGGTCAGACCGTTGGCGCGGATCGCGGCCGCGAGGTCAGCGTTGCCCGACGGGTAGTCCCGATCCAGGCCTCCGGCCAGCACTGCAATGGTCGCCGCCTCGGTTCCTTTGTGGCCTGCCAGGGCGGCGCGGTGAGCGTGCGCGTCGATGCCGTAGGCCAGCCCGGAGATGACGCAGATTCCACGCTGGGCCAGGCCGTAGGCGATATCGCCCGTGACTGCTGCGCCGTAGCTGGTGCTGTCGCGTGAGCCTGTCAGGGCCACGCATTGCGCGGGGTTGGGGATTCCGTTCTCAATGTTGCCGCGGTACCAGAGGCCCCACGGGGCGTCCGGAAGGTCGTTCAAGCCTGTGGGCCAGTGCTCGTCGTCGGGAGTGAGGAATCCGCCGCCCAGACGTTCGATGATGGCCAGGTCCTTTTCCGGGTGCAGGTCCGGGATCCGCGCCGCCCAGCGGCGCAGGCCCTCGGCCAGCTCCTCGGCCGTGACATCCCAGAACGGGACGGCGGCCCGTGCGCCGGTGGCGATCTCCAGCGCGGAAGCGGCCCCGTGTTTCGCGACCAATGCCCGTCCGACGATGTCGCCGGGTTCAAAGAGACGGGTCAGTGCGGCGCGTGCGGTGCGGTCTTCGGTGGTGTTCATGGTTTTGTGTCCTTTGCTGAGGATTCGGTGGGTGGGGCGGCTTGTGGTGACCGGCCAGCTTCCCTCTCCCCCGGTTGTTTTTTGCCTGCTGGCGGAGCAACGCGTAGCTGTGCCCGACGGAGCCGGGGCAACCCGAAGGGCAAGCAGCGGATGGGTTGTGGGAGGAAATAAGCGAAGCGCCGACACAAGGCATCTGCTGCGCAGCCGTCCGCAGGACGGTTGAGCCGGTGGAGCGGGCACGTACGATCCGCAGGACAGCAGCAAAAAACAGAAAAACGCTTCTACAGCCCGAGCGCAGCGAGGACCGATTGCTCCGGCCAGGACCAAAGAGGATGTGGGCTCTCCCCGCTAGACTCGGCTCTATGGACGAATGTGTGTTCTGGGGAGCGCAGCAATGGTGACGGCATCAAAGAGAGACTCACCTAGAGTCCCGTTCCATTTCCGGGTAGGTCCTGCTTACATCGACAATTGGGCCCACGAATTCACACATTGGGACTCCTCAGAAGGCCAGAAGCACGCTATGGCTGATCTCGAAGAGTCTCTGAAAAGCCTTCTTCAGAAGAGGGACCAGATCCAGACAGCCCGGGGTGCGTTTGGGCCGGTGAGCGTCTACTACCCCAATGCCCATCCCACTCCACGCCAGCAAGAGGCACTCTTCAGCGCTACGCACGATTTTTTCCACACCTATTACTCCTCGGTGTCCGCATTGCTTTCCGTGATCCGGCGACACGCCAATACTTTTGGGGAAGCACCAACGCACTCCATTGCCAGATTCTTGACCTGGTGGAAGCCGAAAGGCCTCTTCATGGACGAGGCTTATCCGTTGCTCGAGAAGGCCCGTGCGTTTCGGGCATTTCTTGATCACAAGGAGTCACATCCGCCGTACACGTGGCACACAGTCGACCACAACGGGCTGACCAAGATCATGCTTGTCGGTTCACCGAACGCTAAGGGGGGCATCCCCAACGGGACGGCGAAACACCCGACCGGTTGGGCGATTATGGCACCGGACGAAGACCTGATCGTTTCTGCCTTGGCCGTCCAACTCAATGCTTTGATCCCAAAGATCGGGGAGAACGCCGATATTTCCAGAGTCCTAAAGTGCCCTTGGGAGGCCAAGGCAACCGCCGACGACGTTGTGCCGAATTACCCGGTTTTTGCGCATCGGGATGGAACGGTTACCGACATTTACAGGCGGACCGTGACCACCCAGGTCACAGTCGAACGGGATACCGGACTACCCGAGCAACCATAAACATCGTCGGCAGATAAGGTGTCAGGGCCGGCTCTGGGCTTGCTGGTGCCGGTAAAGCGTTGCGCGGCTCCAGCCCACGAGGCGGGCGGCCTCTTCTGCCGTCCGTCCCTTCTCGCGGGCGTCCTGGACGATCGCCAGCTTGTCCGCGATGACGGCCGGGTCGGCTACCGGCCGGCCGAAGCGTGTTCCGTTCAGCCTGGCTGCGGCGATGCCCGCGTTGACCCGTTCAACTATCAGCTCACGCTCATACTCAGCGAGGGTCGCGAGCATATTCAGCATCAGCCGGCCAGTCGAGGTAGCCGGGTCAATGCCGTCCGAGATGGATCGGACCCGGATGCCGCGGTCGCGCAGAAGGGTCACGGTGTTCAGCACATCAATTAGCGATCGGCCCAACCGGTCTACCCTCCATACAACAACAGTGTCGCCCTCCTCGGCGTACTCCAGGAGCCTTTTCATTCCGGGCCGCTCAATCGCAGTCTTGCTACCCGAAGTCACGTCAGAGAAGACGTCGCGCTTCTGCACCCCGGCGGCGACCAGCGCGTCCAGCTGCAACTGGGCATCCTGACTGGAAGTACTGACGCGCGTATAACCAAGTTGCCTCACCATGCCATTCTGACTCGAAAAGTCCCCGGCATGCTCCTGCCGAGACGATCCATGGTGAGACGCGTTTCCGAGACGACCGGCGGCCCCGGGTCCCGCCGATCTGGCGGGCTCATACACGTCTTGGCGTGGTGTCCTGAAAAGCTGTTGTTTTTCAAGACGGAACACCGGAGTCTGGATGCCTGGCGAACCGTTCTCCTAGCACACGTTGCCGTTTTGGCGGAACCGCCGCCAGACGTTTCCGAAGAAGTCATCTTCCTCCGGAGTGGGGCGGCGTAGTCGGCCAGTGGAATACTGGTTCGCTTTCTTGGGTGCGTCGCAGGGATGACCGTCTGCCGGGCCGAAGGCTAGGGAAGGACCTTGTGAATGGCAGATCCGTCGCCGTGAAAGATCAGGATTCGGCTTTGGCCGTCGATCCAGACCCAGAAGTAGCTGGCATCTTCGCTGACTTCGTCCACGGTGCCTTGTTCGGGTGCGAATCCGCTTCGTTTGACGATGATTCTGTCGCCGGGGTTGAGGTGGATCCAGTTGTAATAGCTCAGTGGGCGGGCTCCGGCTGGAAGCGTGGGGAAATCCGCCATTTGTGGTTGCGCACTCATTGTTGTTCCTTTCATGACTGGCTTTCCGCCTGATGCTGAACTTCAGCGGGGCCTTTCGCGACGGACTTCCGCCTTGACTGGAGGTATCTCTTAGCCGGCTGCGGATAGTAAGGAGCGGGGCGTACATTGTGCACGCCCCGCTCCTTCTTTTTGTTTACTGCTAGGTCAGTTCCGGGGTGCTGTCTGCATGTTTGGGGGCCGGCGCCTCCTCGACGGCGTTGTCTTCGCTGTCCTGAGGGCCGGCCTTTTTCTGGACCCTTTTGGCCCATGCTGAGGTGACGATGGGGCAGAGCACGGCGGAGACGACGACCGAGGCTGCCACGAGGACGGTGGCGTGTTCTGCTGCGGGGGCGTAGACAGGGTTGGCTGTGGCGATGATGGCGGGAACCAGCGCGGCGTTGCCGGCTGTGGTTGCTGCGGCAAGGCCTGCTACGCCGTCACCGCCGGTGAGTTTGTCGGCGAGGAGCAGCACGGCGCCGCCGACGAAGACCACGAACAGTCCGAGGGCGATGCCGAGCAGTCCGGCTTCGACGACGGCGTTGAGGTTGATGGTCAGGCCGAGGGACAGGCCCAGGAACGGCACCATTGCGGGGACCAGTGGAGCCAGGAGGTGCCGCATGTTCTTATCGAGGTTTCCGAGGAGCATGCCCAGTGCCAGTGGGAGGATGGCGCCGACGAGTGCCTGCCAGGGGAATGCTGCGAGGCCGGCGATGCCGAGGGTGACCATGGTCAGGAAGGGGCCGGATTCCAGAGACAGGATGGAGTAGGCCCCGGCGTCGCGCTTGCGGCCGAACTGGCCCATAAGTGAGATGTAGAGCCCGCCATTGGTGTCGTTCAGGGCTGCGACGAGCGCGAGGGTTGAAAGGCCGGCGAGGATTCCGTGTTCGATGGGCGCTTCACCGAGGAAGCGTCCGGCGATGACGCCGATGAGGACGGCGAAGAGGATTTTGGAACCGAGGAGGACGCCGCCCTTTTTGAGGATGTAGGGCGTGGATTTCACTTCGAGCGTCGCGCCGAGGCAGACAAAGAACACGGCCAGCAGCGGCGCCAGGCCTGTGAAGAAGGCCCCCGTGAAGGATCCAAAGAACTTACCGGCGTCCGGGGCCAAGGTGTGGATGACGGCACCGATGCCAAGGGGCACCAGCATCATGCCGCCGGGGACTTTTTCAAGGGCTTTCTTGATGGGAATCGACATTGATTTCTCCTGTTGAATAGCTGAGTGGTTTGGGACTGCGGTTCGGACCGTCAGTTCCCTTGTTTGTGGGGTTAGCCGAGGCCAGGGATGAGCAAGACTTTGCAGGCGTCGCCGGTGAGAAGTTCGACGGCTTCGTCAATCTCGCTGAGCTTCTTGCGGTGGGTGATGAGCCAGTCGAGCTCGAGCTTGCCGGAATCGAGGAGCAGAAGGCTCTGTTCCCAGGTTTCCCAGAGCCGGCGACCAAAGATCCCGCGCAGGGTGATGCCCTTTTTGTTGATGTAGGCGGCGATGTCGACCTCAGCGGGGCGGCTGGGGTGCCCGACGGTGATGACGGTCGCTTCCCGGCGGACCGCTTCGAAGAGAGTGGCCAAAGTTCCGGGTGCTCCGGAGCACTCGAAGGCGACGTCGAAGCCACCACGGCGCCCGGTGAGCTCGCGGCAGCGCTCAACGATGCCGTCATTGGGGTGCAGGGCGATCGCGCCAAGCCTTTCGGCCTGGGCCCGGCGGTAGGGGTTGGGGTCGACGGCGATGACGTGGGAGGCGCCCATGAGCAGGGCCAGGTTCACGACGACGAGCCCGACCGGCCCTGCGCCGCTGACGAGCACTGCCCGGCCCGCGACGGAGTAGTTGGCACGCTGGATGGCGTGGACGGCGACGCCCGCTGCTTCGAGCAGGGCGCCCGATTCGAGGGAGAGGCCGGTGGGCAGCTTGACGCAGATGTCCTGGGGAACGGCGGCGTATTCGGCGAAAACGCCATCAATGTGCATGCCCAGGATGCCGGTGCGTTCACAGGTGTGGGCGTCGCCGGTACGGCAGGGGAAGCACTGTCCGCAGGTGAGGTGGCTTTCCAGGGCGACCTGGTCGCCGACCTGCAGCCCGGTAACACCAGGGCCGACCTCGACGATGGTTCCTGCGCCTTCATGCCCCAGGGTGACCGGGAGGTTGAGGTTGAACGCCTGGGCCGACGGGGTCCATTCGTAGAGTTCGCGGTCGGTGCCGCACAGGGAGGCAGCGCCGACTTCGATGACGACGGAGCCTTCTGTTGCCTTGGGGTCACCGGCGTCGGTGACGTACGTGACGCCTCGCTCGGCTGCGTTCTTAACTACTGCCCGCATGGGGGCCGCCTTTCATGGGTTCTGGTGATGCGTGGAGGAATTGTCTGGAGTGTTAGCTGGGGAGCTGGCCGGCGAAACGGCGCAGGATGTCGGTGGGTCCTACCTGTCCGCCTTTGAGCAGCAGCCGGGATCCGCCGACGGCGGAGGCTCCGTCGGCGCGCAGGATGGGGCCGGCGGTGACGAACTGGTCGGATACCCGGAGTTGGCGCACGCCCATGGCGATGAGTGCGTGGCTGGAGGTATCCCCACCACAGACGGCGATGTCCCGGGTTAGCCCGGCATCTGCCATACGGGCGGCAATGCCGCCAATCAGGGTGCCTACGTAGCCGGCGTCCACGGGTGTGCTCGCGCCGTAGCGCGGGTCCGACGCGCCGCGGGTGGTGTGAACGACCACGTTGCGCCCTGCCCGGAGGGCGGCCGCGACGCGCTCATCGAGGGCGGCGACCAGTGCGGGGTCATCGCGCTGCAGCAGCTCGGCAGGGACCGGGACGTCTTCCCAGCCATGGGAGGTTGCGTCGTTGATCTGCTCCGCTGTGGTGCTGGAGGCCGAGGCGCTGACGGCCAGCACCGGTCCGGAAGGCTTCTGCGTGCCGGGTATGCGTGGGGCCTGATCCGAGATGGAACGTGCCAATGCTGCCATGATGCCGCCGGATCCGACGACGATCGATGGACCGTGACCGTGTTCTTCCCGGGTGAGGGCTTCTGCGATGGCGTCCATGTGGTGTTCGTCCACGGCGTCGACAACGAAGGCCTTCGCCCCGGGTTCCCGGCGCCGTTCCGCCCAGCCGTCCTTAAAGGTGCCGTCCTGGTAGGCGGGCAGGTGGATCGCCCCGGGCACCTGGGCGTCGTCGAGCTGTTCGGCCAGCACCTGGCGCAGGTCCGCCTCGGCCATAGGGGTGGACGGGTGGCGGGACATGACCGGGTGACGGTCCAGCCGGTAGATCTGGCCCGCATAAGTTGCGTAGTGGTTGCTGAACGCGGTGTACCGGCCAAAAGCAGGTTGGGCCGGGACTACCGGGATGGGTCCGTGCAGCGGGAACTGCTCGTGAAGCAGCTGGATCCCGCGGCCGATGCTCCCGATGGTAGTGGAGCTATCGAAGGTGGAGCAGACCTTGTAGAGCAGTACCTCCAGGTTCAGTGAGGCGATGCCAGCGAGGTCCCTGATGACCAGGTTGTCGAAGGCTGTTCCGGACAGGGAGCGGGCCGGGCCGGCGAACCCGACGACGTCGGTGTCCGTGGGCAGTGGGGCGTCGCCGATGACCAGGGCGGCTTCCAGCCCGTAGCGGTGGGCTTGGGCGAGGACGTCAGCGGCTCCCGTGAGGTCGTCTGCGACGAAACCGAAAGCTGGCATGTCAGGCGCCCTTCCCGAATGTCTGGACTGCGTGCAGGAGAGCATTGTCCCCGCTTTGGGCGAGCTTGTCCGCTGCGCTGTGCAGTGGCACTCCGTCCACGGCTGCTTCCCAGGCCTGGCGCAGGCTGCGCACTCCGGCGCCGGGTCCGTCCGGGTGGGCGGCGACGCCGCCCCCGGCCAGCATCATCAGGTCGGTGGAACCCACCGCGTCGAAGGTGGGGCCCGGGGTGGTGACGTTCTGCCCCGACGACAACACAGGAAGCGGTGCAATGGTCTGTCCGAGAGGCGCGAGCAGGCTGCGAATGTTAGAGGCGACTTCTTCGTCGAGTTCGTAGAACTTGCTGCCGAGCCCGCTGGCGTGCAGGTGATCGGCGCCGGCCAGGCGGGCCATCTGCTGCCAGACCCGGTAGTCCATGCCCAGGGCCTTGGACCGCATCGAGGCCGCGAGGCCGGCGCGGTGGCCGTGGATCGGTACCTCGGCGAAGCTGCGCAGTAAGGCCAGGGCGGGCATTCCCATCACGGGAATGTTCAGCATCACGCAGCGGCCACCGGCTTCAACGACCAGGTCGTGGCGCCGGCGCAGTCCGGCAAGGTCGCCGGTGATGTTGAAGGCATACATGGTCGAGTGGCCGGTGACCTGCTCGGCGGCGCGGATCTCCTCGGTGGCGACCGCAACCCGGCGTTCCAACGGCAGATACGCCGGGTCGGTCATGAGCTCATCGTCCTTGATCAGGTCAATGGACGCCATCGCCAGGTCGCGGACCACCAGTCGGAATTCATCTTCGGAAAGCCCGACATTGGGCTTGACGATGGTGCCGACCATGACGCCCTGGACATCGCTGATGAGCTTGCGGGTTCCCTCGATACCGAAGGCCGGACCTGGATGGGCGGCGATGAAGTCCTCAGGCAGCTGGATGTCTTGAAGCCGGCAGGCGTACAGGTCGCCCAGTTCGAAGAGATTGCCCGCGATGGCTGTCTGCAGGGTTGCCAGGTCGGTGCCGACGTTCTCCATCGGGAAATCAACGGTTACCAACGCGGCGCGGACCTTTTCCGGGTTCGCCCGTGATGGCAGGGAGGGGCGGCAAAAGCCGAGTTCCTGAACATCCGAGATCAGGGCCGCGTGCCGCTCCCGGATCCGGGCGGATTCGCCCGGCACCGGCAGGAAGGTGCCGCTGGACTGTTCGCCAGCCATGATGGCGGCGGCCTTCGCCGGATCAATTTCGGATTCTAGGTAGTAGGTGCAACGCACCGAGCGCGGGTCGCGCATGGAACTCTCCAATGTGGGGGTTTGAAACTTACGTATCTGACTGTCACCTGCAGGTACTTTCACTTCGCTCACGCGCCGATGCGGGCTCAAGCAGGTGACTCGGAACTTCGTCTCCACGGAATCTGCTGTGATCCGCGAACCGAAGTTGTACGTACCTTTGATACGTACAATAATGGGTGGTGTAGGTCACGTCAAGGCCGCTTGTTCTCACCGCTCAGCGGGGAGGCAGGAAGGTGGGGGCTAAGATTTGCACAGGGCAGAGGAGTCAACGTGAGTGTGGAATCAGCAGAAACAGCGGCAGAGCAGGCGGGACGCACCAGCCCCCTGAACCGGGACGACGGAGGTCCTCTCCACGCCCAAATCCGGGACATCCTGCACCGGCAAATCGTCGACATGGGGCTGACCCCAGGCTCCTCCCTGCCCACCGAAGAGGAACTGCAACGGCAGTTCGGCGTCTCCCGCAGCGTCGTACGGCAGGCTTTGTCCGGCCTGTCCGATCTCGGCCTGATTCGCCGCCAGCGTGGCCGCGGAAGCGTCGTAGCCTCAACGCCAGTCCTTCGTCGGCACGTGCAGCGCGCCGGCGGGCTGGATGAGCAGGCTGCAGCCCACGGCCAGCGCCTGCGCACCCACGTCCTCACCGTGGAGCCCTCCGCCCCACCAGAGGCGGGCATTGAGGCCCTGGGCACCACCAACACATGGAGAATCGAACGGGTTCGCTACCTGGATGAAGTGCCCGTTGCCTTCATGCGGACCTGGGTTCCCCGTGACTTTTTCCCACACTTCTCCGCGGAACTGCTGGAAAATGCATCACTCCTGAACCTGATGAGGGACCACGGATACCACCCCGCCGGCGGCCCCCGACAAGTACAGGCAGTGTCCGCCGATCATGATCTGGCCCGGAAACTGAACATCAACACCCGCGAACCACTGCTCCTGCTCCAGGGCGTGACCCGTGACGCTCTCGGCCATGGTCTCGAATGGTTCAACGTCTGGCACAGCCCCAACACGGTCTTCGATGTCGACGCACAAGTCACAAACCAACCCGGGCGCGTCTCGCAAGAGCACATCCGGCGCTTGCGGAACCTGACCCAGCAACTGGAAGCAGAACTAGCTGATCTCGAACGAGGGGCACACTAGAAGGCAGCCATCCCCTGCTCGGGATTCGAGGCGTTTTGGTTTCGAGACACAGGGATTCGGCAGGTTCGATTGCCCGTACGAGGATCGTTTAATGAGATTCGCCCTAAAGCGTTTGCACTGGCGCAGTGCCACGTTTGCGGTCACTATCGTCCGGGCGCCCGGCGCCCGGTACCCCAGGCCTGGTACTGACAGAACCGGCTGAGATATGGCAGGATCAAAGCACTGTTAGGGCAGACCGACCTAGGGCCCGGAGCGGCTTTACTTATCGGTGGCCTTCCTAGGGGGCTGAGCAGCGTGGTAGGCCCGCGACCTGAATTGCTCAAGGTGACTACTGAAGGGGCCCTTCCGAAGCGAGATCGGAGCCTAAGGCCACCCTTCAGCAAATTCCTTTCTTCACGGCGGCACTAGGCAAAAACCTATTCCCACGCTGCAAATAGGAGTTCCCTGTGATCACCGATCTTCTGCCCATCTCCCTTGGCCTGTTCATCATTGGGTGTTCAAGGCTATTACCGCCCTTCGTTCTGTGCCTGGTGGTGCTTGCCAGAACGGGGAAAACTGAGGGGTTCCGGGACGTGGCTACAGTCTTCGGGACAGTGTCACGAGCCCGCCCCAGGGAGGGTGTCCGCCGATAGAGAATATGCGCCAGGCTGTTTCGGGCAGTTAACCGCCCGGCCTGCTCCACAGACTAGATGTCGGAGGGGCGTGAAAGGATCCGGACATGACCGAACTTGCATACATGATCCGCGAAGATTGGGCACAGGGTGGTACGTCGATGGTGCCCCAAAGTGCTGTTATCCGAGAGTGGCTTGGTGAGCCCCCATACCTGTTCGCAGTATCCGATTTGAAGAGGCTTCGGGAGCCAAACAGCGCGGACACGGAGTTCATCAGCTATGTCGCCGTTGAGAAGGGTTCCCAACGGATCGTGGGGATTTCGGAGCTGCGAAACTTTGCACAGGACAACAATCGCTTCGCCGGAACGCTCACGGTCCTACACCCTCACGGGAAGGACGATTTTGAGTTACTCAGGGAAGTGGTGGCCACCAACAGGATTGAACGTCTCTTTGTCGTTGTCTGGTCTCCCTCGGAGATGGTCCGGACGTGGCTTGACGGTGTTGGGGCACGCAATGTGGATACCGGAACGGTCGGAGCAGTCGATGCTTTCCAGCTTGAGGCGGCCAAGTGCATGGTTAACGAACAGTACAACGGGCTTTCGACCGGGAACGGAAAAGCGGCCGTTGTTCAACTCATCCTTGCTTTCACTGACCGGGGCTATGCCCTGGAGAAGGAACCTTGGTTGCGCGCCTTCTTCGCTGCTGGAGGCAAATTCCGGCACGCCGAGTCAATCAGCAAGTTGATCGCGGAGATGAAGAAGGGGATCAATCACCGGGTCCAGCAACGCTACCAGCCAGAGATTTTCTCCATTCTTCAGGAGCGGGCGTCCGCTGTCGCGGCTGACCTTCCTAGCTGACGGACGACATGACACGAGCGCTTCCGACCCGGCTAGGAGTATGAACGTCCGCGGGGCGACACGGAGCGGCGCAAAAACACCGCCATTTATCGCCAACAGCCACATGTCCGCAGGTAGATGCCCCCTTGCAGCCGCTCGCCGCGAACACCCATGATTCTCAAATCAACCTGTTCTTGAAATCCTTCGTTTTCGAGAACAGTCGGCAGCCCGCAGCCTGCCATTGAGAAACCTCCCCGGGTATCACCGTGTCCCCGGCAGGCGCGCGGGACGACAGCGGCCCGGTCGGTGCAGGCGACTTCTGTGGATGTTGGCGGCAAACGGCGGTGTTTTCTCGACGACGAATGTCACATCGGCGCGTAAGTAGGTCGGAGGCAGGGATCTTGTCTCCAGAGCCTCATGAGGCGGGCGGATAAGTCTCCAGACATCGGTATTGCTCTGGCAGGCCGGAATAGTTAGTCTGGAAGACACAAGATTAAGTCTCCGAAAGGACAAAGAAATGTCTCCGACTGAATTTCATTCTGTACCGGTTCCCGCCGAGGACCTCGAGGCGGTGTACCAGCTGCTTGCGGAGCGATCGCGAGCTCGCAGCGCCGTTTCATCTGCTTCCGTGTCCGCCGCAGAAACGCCCCCTCACGAGGGCGTGTCTGAACGGTCCGATGCAAAAGACGAACGGTCCGACGCAAAAGACGAAGTGTGGACGGAAGAGCGACTGGCACGCGTCGCTCAGGGTGACACGATCATCACCCAAGTTCTCACCGACATCATGGACGTCATAGCACGCGATCCTCGTGGCACGCGCGAGTACAACCGGAAGGACCTCGTTGAGGAGACTGGGCACTCTGCGGGTCGCGTCACAAACACGTTCACCAAGCTCACCCCCCACTTCCGGAAGCATTACGAGACCGACTGGTGGCCGATTGTGGTCGATTCGGGTGCCAGCTTAACGCCGGCGCGCTCAGGCGCGCATTACTGGATGACTCCGGCGATCACCGATCGGTGGAAACGAATCCGCAACCTCTGAAATCCCCGAAACGAGGCACCCGAGCGTTCGATCACTCGGGTGCCTCTGCATGTGACCGAGTGCCCGGGCGGCGCGTGGACGAACAGCCATCGCCAGGAGCCGGCCGGCTCGAGCGCGTTGCATGCCACCTCACTTGAGGCTTACTAGTGAGTAAACGATTTCCTCTGTACTGTTTTGAGAACCGGCGGCTGGGGGGCGGGAGCGCAGAGAAGCGCTTTCATTGGTGAAGCTAATCCTTACAAGGGGTAACCGTGACCGGAACATTCGAAATCTACACTGTCGATCACGCGCTGTACGCGTTCAGGCTCAAAGCCCCTGACGGGACAGTCTTGGCCGTGTCGGGCCATTATTCCGACAAACAATCAGCGGTTCAGGGAATCCGGCGTACCCGCGAATGCGCCGCCGCTGGACTGATCGCGGATCAGTGCCTTCCCTTACCCGAACCGGGCCCCAGGTCGTAACGAGGCTGTACCACGGGCACCGGGCTACCGAGGCTCATCCGCCAGGCCGGCGATAAACGGATAATGGTTCCGCCCCGGCATCATCGCGGCCGCAACAGCACCGGCCATCCGGGTTGCGCAGTGATCAACCTCGGCCGTCGTCGAAGTTGTCGTTCAACCCGCGGCGAAAGCTGTTTCCCTGTCCCCAGCGGCTAACGAAAGGCCGGAACGCAGCCTCCCCGCGCCGCAGGGGTGGGCTCCATTCGCACCTACTACATTGGATACTTTGACCTACACACTGGCCTATGCCGGAACATTGTTCGTGGCGCTGCTGATGTTTATCGGGCAGCTCACCGCCGTCGCGGTCCTTTTGGTCCTCGCCGGCATGACCAGACTCGTGATGCACCCAATCCGGGCCATCGCGCGATCGTTCAACAGACCTCGCCGGCCCTGACAATGCGGCAGGGCGTGCCTGCCCTGTTGACGGTTTATGGACGGCCTTGCCTGCTTCGAACTCCTGCTATTGACCGACAAGCCAGCAAGGGTAAGCAACGGTCATGGTCATGAAAGGCGCGCTTGGAGAAGCCAAGACAAGGCCTCATCGCGGGAGGTGAAAAACCGGGTGGGACACGGAAGTGTCCGCCGTGCCATAGCAAAATTGGCAATGACGCGATTGACCGGGCTTGAACCGAGCAGGGCGATTCGTGAAGCGGCGCACTTGACGCTGAAAACGGACTTGGCCTGGCGGGTCACCGCCTGAGTGTTCGATATGTCGATCAACATCGGATACTCGGCACCGTCAGCGAGCTCATTGACTATTGCCATCGCCGCATGGACGTCCGTGGCCTCCAGAACAGTCTCCCGCTGCCACACAAGGTGGAGAACTCCCTCGTCACCGAGTTCCACCGTGCCCTTGCCCCCGTCAACAATGATCGGATTCATCTTTTGCTCCCCCAGCATTTTTGTAGCTAAGACTAACTGTACGGCTTTGACCTGCGGAAACTTCGGGCAAGGAGAAGCAGCTGAGCATACAGGCGGCTTTGGATATCCGTGCAGAATCCGAAAACAACTTGCCTGCTGCACAATCCTGGTGCCCCCTACGCTGTCCCAAGACTAGGGGTCGCGTTACCCGGCTTCGGATGCGACTTCTGGGACGTCGTTCCTGCGAAGGGCCCGAGTCAGGGATGAGACACTCACGCTAAGCCGATCAGCCGTTTCCTTCAAAGTCTTTCCTTCTTTGCGCAGCTGCCGGGCCGTTTCCAATTTCCCTGGCGTCAACGACCGCGGGCGGCCACCGAGCCGGCCACGCGCTTTAGCTGCCGCCAGCCCAGCCTTCGTTCTTTCCGATAGCCGGGAGCGTTCGTATTCTGCGAGGGAAGCGAACATGTCAAAGATGAGCTTGCCGTGTGCACTAGTCGTATCCAGCCAAGGTTCAGCCAGGGAGCGGAAGCCTATCCCCCGTTGACCTAGTAGTGTGACGATGTCCGCGAGGTCGGAGGTACTACACCCTAGCCTGGTCAGGTCGGCGACCAACAGCACGTTGCCCGGCTGCAGGTACTCCAAGCAGTCTTTCCACCGTGCTCTTGCCTGGGTGGCACCGGACGCGTACTCCTGAAAGACGCGGACTGCTCCGGCCGCTACCAGCACGTCCACCTGCGAATCGAGCGATTGACCGCGAGTACTGACCCTCGCGTAGCCAACTACGTTCCTGGACACGTCAAAAACCCTCTCATAGCTCTTTTGACCGGTTTTCTTTTCGGCAACCAGTTTTGACTAAGGGTAGGAGGGCCTTTTCCACTTTTTTGTGACTTTCGGCGGTAAATGGCGGTGTTCTGTGATCGCTAAATGTCGCAACCCCGGGTGTCCAACTGGCTCATATGGCTAGCGTTTTGAGGCGCCTCGGTTATGAGACATGTAGGTGGGTTTCAGAGAAGGAGCCGGCGCCCGAGGGCGGGATCGCCCATCACATCAACTGGACGGATTTGAACACGATCGAGTCTAAGACGACGCGGGCCTCTCTCATCAGCTCCGGATTGACCGACTCGTCGATATGGCCCACTGCGACCACAGCCCGCTGGCCGTTCAGATCGACCACCCGGTAGGTTACACGCTCGCCCCGAGTCGAGTACCCGTGTGTGCAGGTGAATCTATTTTCTGAGTAGACACATAACCTGTCGGCGCCGCAGGCGTTGATGTCCACATCGCCCTCGACGGAGTGGTCGAACTCGAAGCCGGAGTAATTGCCTACCATGACCTTGGCGGGAGGACTGCTCGCCGTTGACGACTGCGCCGCCATAGCCCTGATGAAGGCCTCGACCGACGGACCGACATCGGCAAGGGCGCCCATCCAGGCGCATGCGTCCATCGACACATAGTTGGCGGGCCAAAGAGTCACGTAGACGGCCCATTCAGCCGGGTGATCCGGGTCGCCCTTTCCCAGGCTTTTGCTGTCGAGAGCAAACCAGCCGTCTGGGACGGTGATTTCGAAAGGCTCCGTGTAGCCGGCGACGGGGACGAGGTATGTGCCGGCGTCGATATCGCCGCTCTCCGGCAGTGGCGGGACCGTGCGGGTGCCGCTTCCGTCCGGCAGTGGCGGGGCCGTGCGAGCCTCCGTAGTCGGAGAACTGGTGGACGGGAGAGGGACGTTGTCGGGCTCATACTGGCACCCGCCGAGACAGCCAATCAGTGCGACAACCACCAAGGGCAAGAGATGGCGCGTCCACTGAGCGGCCTTTTCGAGGGGTGTTATGGAGCTCATCGATCCACCAAGCCGCTACAAGGTGCTGTGAGGCCCCGCAGCCGGGTGGCCCCGCGGGCGGCCCAAAGATGGGAGGCCGTCGCTTCAAGTCTCCTCCGGCTCAGAACCCATGACAATGAAGAGTTGCACGGAGACCAGATTCGACTCATGCAACCCGGAAATGTCAGGAGCGCCCTGAGGCAGTGTTGTGGGAGTGGCAGCTTTTCACCGCCCGGGTCTATCTAGCCCGAGAGATCTGGCGGCTATATGCGTCTTATAACCCTTGGCTTGCGAGACGTCTCGCCAAAAAGCGACTGACGCCGTTCGGGGACTCTGGTCCTTGGGTTCCTACAACTATGTATCGCAACTGGCCAGCTTCATTTCGCTAGTCATCATTAGTTGCGAGACGCGCAGCGAGACCAGGCCTGTCCCACTTCCTTAGAACGGGGACGTTGTTGGGTGGGACACTCCCCCAGCGTTCTTGACGGCGTAACTTCCCGGGTTTTGTTCAACCTAGGGCAGCTCCCTGACCTTTTAGATGCTCTTTTGAATGAGCACACCTGGAGCCTCCTCCGCCATGCACATGCCGATTTTCACTCCGAGGCGTCAGAGGTCTACGACGAGGTTCTCGTTGAGGTCTCGGACCGAATCCGCGGTTCGGGGTCGATTGGCAAGGCTGACATTGGGCTTTGCTCTTCTGGAAGCGTCTCCGTGCCGACACGCGTTGGGTTCGGGAACTCATGGTTTTGGCCGATACCGAAGTTCGTGGCACCACCGCTCACGCCGTCTCCGCGGTCAACGACGCTGCCCTGGAAGTTGCTTCAGCAGCCGCTGAACGCCGAAAAGCTCTAAGCGGCTTGCCAGGCTTCGTCCGCGGTGATGCCCTTGCCTCGGCGCTGCTCACAGCGGCCGCCCCGGACCGCATGGCGGTCTACGTTCGGCGGGCCCAAACGGGTCTGGAAAGGCTTGGGCTTTCGCTGTCCGCTGCACGGGGGCGGTATGGGAGGTACATGACGATCGTCGTTGGACTGGCGTCCGAGGCCGAACGTCGTGGTCACCCCTGGTCTCCCCGTGAGGTGGACCTGGCCCTCTTTGCCTTGGGCGGTCAAAAAAGGATCAGCTAAGGCGGTATAAACCCACGGCTTTGGCGCTTAGCTGTGGCATCGGCTTTGCCTGTCTTCGGGTAGCGTGCCAAGAAACGAATCATTGGGGGAATGATGAAACTGATGCGATGTGTGCTGCTCGCTGGAGTCCTGTCATCGGTACTGGCTGGCTGTACTTACATTGACCCTGGACATGCCCCTGGAGGGCACCCAGTCGCATCCTCTACGGCTCCTACTACTCCCCATGCGGTGTCCGCCACGATGCAGGGCACGTTCCAGTCCCTGGCTGACGCGACCACTGGCACAGCGACCCTCGAGGTCAACGAGTCCGGCGCCGTACTGCAGCTCGAGGACATGTCGACTGGCCCCGGCAAGGACCTTCGCGTCATGCTCAGTCCCGGAACTCTTGCGGCCCGCGCCGGCGGAGAACTCGAAGTGTCATCGACAAAGATGATCGAGATTGGCCCCTTCCGGGCCGGCGCCACCCAGCGATTCGTGATGGACTCGCAAATGTGGACAGCCATGGAGGAGCCGGTCAGGAGCGTGCTGATCTATGACTACTCCGCCAAGAACACACGGGGTGCCGCAGCCCTCAGCGACCAGAAGTGAAGGCTCAGGCTAGAGCCAGGTGAAACCCGCTCCACAGACCCGGCGCCCGTGGACGTTCGCCGCGGTGTGCATCATAGCCCCGGCGCTGCCCTGCTGGTGTTCAGCCTTGCGGATCCCATCATCCAATTGCTGCCCTGGTACGCGGCCGTCTACCTGCTGATCGGGGCCTGCATCTTCGGGCCCACCAGGAAGGTCCCGTCGGCTCGGCAGGCCATGGCGTACCTGCTTCCCGGCGCCCTGCTCGTGGTGCTCGCGCTGGCGGGTCTGGGTTTCTGGGCCGGCGGCTGGCTGGTCGGGCTGTGGGTGCTGGGTCTGGTGGTCTTCACCTTCAACGGGATCAACCCGATGCCCAGCCTGGGCCTTCTCCTGCTCCCACTGATCCTCCTGGTCCGGCTCGCCTCCCTGAGTACCGGGCCAGACCACTGCAGGCGACAGTAGAGGTCCTTCTGGCCTTGGCTGCCATCGTGGTTGCCTTTGCCATCCCCACCCCGGAGGGGTCATGGTCTGCGCCCTGGACCTACGCGGGCGGGGCCGCCACCGCCGGGCTGATGATCGCATTCGGGGCCCGGGGAGGCCGCCGCTCCGGCGGGTGAAGCCCAATGATGGCGCCGTCGTCTGGTGCTTTCCTTGGACATTTGACTTGATGAAACTTAAGATATGCCATGGCCGCGACCGTACGAGCCGTCTCTGCCGCGGTTCTGCTCGTTCTCGGAGCAGGACTGGCGCTTCTGGGTGTGCTGGTTCACTACGGCTTCATGAGCGTGTACGGCGACGTCAGCGGCACCGCCTGGGGCGGGCTCCTTTGGGGATTGACGGCCGGACCCTCCAGATTGGCGCTCCTTCTGGTCATGGTCTTTGCGGTCAGCGGTTTCATGCTCTCGACACGGCGAGGGATGCGGCTCACAGCCGCGGCCACTCCTGCCCTCATGCTGATCGGGATGTTTGCGCTCACCCCCCTGGCACTCGAGCAGCGGCTTGAAAAACAGTACGTTTCGTCGCCGCAATGCCTGACCGAGGGAACGGGGCCCACGGCCGCCGCCGACCGTGAGGCCCAACAGGTGTTTGACTCCATCAGCCATATCGGCCAATTCAACGGCGGCGGAACGAGTGGCGTAGCCGGCTGTACTCGCTGGTTCAAGCTCTTGGGAGACATCGACGTGCTGCAGCACTACCGCGCAACGCTGCCGACGGCCGGTTGGGAAGTGGTCGAGGATGACGGGCACCATCTACGGGCGCACCTCAACGGGAAAGCCTTCGATGTGATGTCCTGCCCAGGAGGGGGTGTCATCTGGGCCGGAAGCGAAGAGGACCCCGCATTCGGACAAGGACTGCCTGAGCTGGCCGGCACGGAAATATGCCCACACGACCTCTAGAACAACTCTTGAAATCCCATCGGAAAGGCAACGTCCCTGCATAGGTTTCAGTTCCATACTTTGGAGCTTCATTGGGACGCAGAAGTTTGTTGGCGCCCCTTCGGGCGCCAACAAACTGCCGGCGCAGACCAGGGCGACAACGAAGATGATGGCCACCCCTACGAAGAAGAGGTTTGCAATCTCCGGTGCCCGAGATCGGAACTCAAGTTATCGAAACCTCCCCGTCTCGTATCCCTAGCGATTTGAGGCACCGGGGTTCTAAGATACATGGCTCCGGTCCGGAGATGAGTTCAAATGCCCGTAAGGGGATCCTTTATCGGGCGGCTACTTCGACGGACTCTCGTGCAGCCATATTGCTCGGTCCAAGTCCCGGGGTTCAACATTGAGCTTCTCGGCGGCAAGCTGGAGGAGCTGCCGTGTTCGGGCGGGGGTAAGTCTATTGTCGTCGCCGAGAACTCGGGCGAGTTAGCGCTGCACCATCACATCTGGTTTTGTTTCGGTGCCGACTCCTGCATTCATGATCAGGTATGACCAGGCAAGGGGGCCAAACCCTTTGACTGAAAGCCATGCTGTCTTTGCGGAGGTGCTTCCGTTGGTCGCGGCGGTTCGGAGGTGTTCTGCACTCGTTACTGCTGTGTCCAGGGCTGCGAGCCGGGAGAGCCCCTCGTAAATGCCCTCAGGCCGCAAACGGTTTGTACCAGGCAGCTTGCTTTCGTTGCACAGGATGTCACGGGCAAAGCCCGCGGGGCCACCTTCGCTATCCATCGCCATTATTAGGTCTGTACCGCTGTTGGTGTCTGCCGTTGGGCAAAACGCGCGGTAGCGGGCCAGCACATTCGTGGCTGCGGCCGAACTACCGCGCAGGGAGTATGCGGAATTCAGAGCGCAAAGCGCAAGCGACTCAGGAAACTCCACGGGGGCGCTCCAACTGGAGGGATCGCCGAGATCCTCAGCGATGGCCTTCAGGAGGAGATCCAATTCAGTCATGCCCGGATCATATCTGGCACCTTCTACCGCCGCGGGCCTCTCGCCCAAAACAAGCGGATTGTGGCAACGAGGCTGGCAGACTGCCCGACCCTTGCCATCAGTCTCATCTATGGATCCTTTATCAAGACCGGCCGGGTTCGTCGTCAACTATTTTCTAAGCCCTGCCTTCCAGCGGTTCCAGCGAACCGTGCGTCGTCTCAACAATGTGTCTCAACTGATCCATTCTCAACAAAGGGAGAGTGGCCTTTGATGAGCCATTGAAGTCGCTTTGGGGAGTATTGGATAAGGCAAGGTCAGCACCGTTGTCAGGAACGGAACTGCAGCATGCCGCGTTGAACGCTGCGGGCTGTCACAGGTTCTTCTCCGACCCTGATGTGAGTGGCTCGAGGGCCAGTCGACCAGCACAGGGACAAGATGCTCCATCATCTGCAGGACGTTGACGAGGTTGTTGGAGGACGTCAACTGAACAAAGTTGTTCCCCGCTGCCACACCAGAAGAGCTGATGCATGACCCGACCGGCAGGCCGTGCCTCCTGCTACGGGGTCTCCCCCACCCTCTCCCCCTGGCGCCAGCCGAAATCCCGGCTCGCTTATTAGCCCAGGTGTGTTAATTTTCCCCGGGCGATACCTGCGGCCCCTGCGCAGGCGCTCCATTAACATTACTTGCAGGCTCCTAGGCGGCCCAGCCGTGGTCCTTATCCGCTAGAGGTTATGCTGTCCATTTCGGGATCAACAATGCTTCATGCCATAAGCCACGCCATATTTCATGTTGGACGGCCAACTGAAATAAGACTTGGAGATGCCGCCATTAGACCCGCCCGACACGAGGCTTTTCATCACGCTGCGCTGTCAATAGGAGTCGCAACTATTCGGCACATCTGGCCTCATGGGTGACGACAAGCAGGCCTATGGGCGTAGAAGGCAACAGGAGCGATCATGGGTTTGACAATGTGAGCGCCTACAACCGCAACAGCGTGAACCACAGTGGGAGGACCAACCTAGGCTCCAATGCGTTACCCCACCTGAGATCAGGCGAGGAGACAAACATGACGTCCCGCCATGTCTATGATGTGGTGCACCGTGTATGACCCTGCCCGACGAACTGTTACTTCTCTTACGCGTGTCACTGCCAACATTCCTAAAGGAGCCCACATACCGTTGACAGCAGGACAACATGCACCCCACCAAGTAGGAGAGTCGTCAGCCGATGGCACGATCGCTGGAAACCCCCGTACCCCCGAAACTCCAAACAACACGGGCCCTTGACCGTGTCGTGTCTCTGGCGAACGGCAAAGGCGGAGTCGGTAAGACGACCACTGCAGCCAACGTTGGCGGTTACGTGGCGCTGGCCGGCTCGCGTGTGCTGCTGATCGACCTTGACCCGCAGGGCGATCTGGCCCGCGACCTCGGATATGAGCGGCAGACAGGGAGGGAATTCTTTCAGGCCCTGATCGCCGGCACGCCGCCGATGATCCTCCGCAATGTTCGGGAAAACCTTGACGTAATCCCGGGCGGCCAAGACCTTGAAGACATCCAGGGCCTAATGGTGTCCCGCTCCAGCCGCTCCGACGCCGGCGACTTCGGCGACATGCTCTACGCCGTATTGGCCCCGTTGGCAGACGAGTACGACTTGATCCTGATCGACACCCCGCCGGGGGAGCGGATCCTCGTAGAAGGTGCCTTCGCGATCTCCAGTGCAGTCGTCATTCCTACCCGGTCCGATGATGCGAGCATCGACGGTGTCGAACGCATTGCACGCCGCTTCATGGCCGTACGTGACCGGAACCCGTCCCTGCAGTTGGCAGGCATCGTCTTGTTCGGTGTAGGACCGCGCTCCATGCGCCTCGAACGCAGCGTCAGAGACACCTTGGAAGAAATGCTCGGCACCGTCGCCCCGGTCTTCGCCACGCGCATCAGGAACCTCGAGAGCGCAAGCGCCGACGCCCGCCGAAAGGGCTTGCTCTTCCACGAACTTGAAGGTGCCGTTACCGACGCTCAGAAGAACCGCCTGAAGGCGCTCCGGGCGGGGGAGAAGCCGACGGACGGCTTCTTCTCGCGAAATGCCGGGGGACTCGCTGAAGAGTACGAGCAGCTGACCGGCGAGATCCTCGCCCGACTAAACGAGATCGAAAGCGGGAACGAAGCATGAGCGGCCGACAGAACCTTGCGGGCGCCTTCGCACCTGTAGCGCCTGCCCGGGGTGCAGCACTCCAAGGGTTGCTGGCTCCGAAGCGGGGGAGGGGCGCTCCTGCACCGAAACCCAAAACCGGGGAGTCCGTAGAGACAACGGCCCCTGAACTTATCCATGTGCAGCCAGCAGCACCCGAACCCGCACCTCTACCTATTGAGCAACGGCAGGCGGATATACGCCCAGCTGAGCAGGCACCTGTTGAGAAAGCACCCCTTGAGGCGGCCCAGGAAGAGCCCGCGCCTACAGTCGTCAAGGCCCCAAAGGCCACCACGCGGCATCGCCCTGGTGCCAGGAATACAGCTAACGCAACCAAAGCCTCCGAGCTGGTTCCCGGGGCGCTGCGCAACGTCGGGGTATACCTGCCGCCGGCGCTCCTGGCGCAAGTGAAGGATGCCGTCTACCAGGAACGGACCACGTACGCAGACCTGTTAATTGATGCCTTCGAAGCGGTCGACGACAATCAGATCGCCAAGGAGTTCACTCCCGAAACCACGCTAACCAGCTCCGGCATGCCCCGCCGTGCCCCGCGAAAACGGGGCGAAGCCGGCATCCAGATCCAGCTGCGCCTCGACGGGCTTCAGGTCGCTTGGCTGGATGACAAGGTCGCCGAGTTTGACGCACCGTCACGCAGCGCGCTCGTCTCGACCGTCCTCAAGCTTCATATTCACGCGGGATCGACTGCAGGAGAGTAATCCAGGAGCTCCTTGGGACAAGCATGGTTAGTCTTCCAGTAGTGCTTATGGCATGACTTATGGCATGAAAACGAGAGTTCGAAAGCTACACCGGGGAGTGGAGGCGGCGGCCGGCCCATCGACACCCGTGTACAGTCCGGGCACAGGTCACAACTGACAGGCCTTTGGCGCTGACCCTCATCCTGTTCTGTTGAAGGCCATGTCGGACAGCAACCATTCATCGGGTGGCCCCTCGAACATTTCCCAGGGATAGTCTTCGTCGGGGGAGAGCAGCTCCGGGACCGTATTGACGTTTTTGGCGAGCCATTCCCGCCAAATGATCCGGTCATTGCGGTAGCGCTGTAACTGGGCTGCCACCGCTTCGAGGACCCCGAATTGTTCGGCCAGCTGTTTCAGTGATGTCCCGGCCACAACTGACCAGGCCCGGCTAGGACTGCGGACAGCCAGGTTCCATGCAGCGAGGACTTCCAAGGCTTCGTGCACTGCGGATCTGGAAAGCCTGGCCACCCGCACAATCTCGGCAATGGGCATCCCGGGGGAGTGCTCCAGCGCTTCGTAAACGAACGCGGCCGGTAGCCCCAGTTCCCGGAATACAGGCCGCAGCGCGTGGATTTTCCCTTTCTGCCAAGTAGCATCCTCGGCAACACGTCTCAGCTCTTCGGGAACGGTCAGCATGTAGAGATCGCCTTTAGTTCCCCTGGCTTCTTCAACGAGGGTGATTAGGGGGTCCTTCTCCTCACGCAGATGCCTCAGATGCAGCCCAACAGTCGTGTGATCAAGACCTGTAGCCACGGCAATGGAACGGACCCCGAATTCAACAAAGCGGGACCCTGTCATGTGGGCTGCCTCCCCCAGCGCCCTGAGCACCATTCGTCGCCCCATCCCGGTCCTGATTTGCTGGTAGTTCACCTCCCGGATCCTAAGCGCATTGCGCCACGTCCGGATGTACCGATGCTCTGCATCGGGATTCGAAATTGAAGAAGATCCCTTTATCCCTGCCCCCTGTGTAATTGGCTGGCTTGTGGGGGATCTGCGGACACTGTTTTTCTCGGTTCCTTTTGCCTGATTTTTACTGAGGTAGCTGAGGGCGTTCGACCAGTCCCTGCGAAGTGACGGGAGGCGGTGGCGGGCTGCGTAGCGGGCGTAGAAAGAGGCAAGTCCAGGCCAGGTTCCCTGCAGAATCCGACGTTCCACATCCAGCAGCTTCAAGCCGGCAGCCGCGGCACTGAGGATGACCGCCTGACGGGCCTCGGAGTCAGAGGCGTAGCGATTGGTGTCGTACATCCCGGTCTGGGCTAGCACCTGCATCGCGCGGGACATGCGCCCGACCGGCTGGTCGATTATGGGTGCATCCGAGGTGGCAGGCGTAAAGGTTTCTTCCTGGCGCAGCGCCCGAACCGCCTTGATCTCTGCAGCCAGGTCCTTGGTCATGGCATCCCAGACCGTGGCCCTGTTGGGACGGCGGGCGATGTCGTAGGCCACCGACAGGCTCATTGCCAGTTCCTGGTGCCCGCCGCGTTTGTGCGGCGAACCGGGGGTTCGCATGCACCCATGAAGCAGGTTCTGGTGCGGGGTTTTATCCAGGGTCCGGTAGCGGGTGCCCAGTGCCTCGACGAGGTCACGTGCTTCTGAAAAGGTGACCCGCCGTACGAGGGGGATGTAGACGTGGCGACCGCCGTTGGGGGAGTAGTCCTCAATCCAGCGGGCCCCAACCGAGTGCAGCCAGGACTGGACCGCTCGGACGTCGGCCTGTACCCAATCGAGTCCGGCTACTGAGGAGTCAAAGTCGAGAAAGATTGCCGCGCAGGTTCCGTCCTTACCGAAAATTTTCACGGCCGCGGGCAGCGAGGGGAGTGCTTCGGTCAGGTTCCGTTCGTGCTTCTGCGGGTACGTTTTACCTGCATCACGAGAGAGGCGCATTCTGGGCTGGCCGGCTAGTAAGGGAGCTAGAGCTGCCCAAACGGTTGCAGGGTCGTCTGGCTGCGTTGACACGCCAACAGCGGGGCGTGCTGGCAGCACGGAGACGTGCTGATGTACGATGTGGGTAATCCTTTCGGGGATTGAGGTACGAAAAAGGGCCGATCCTGCCAGATCGGTTTCATAGCAACACAAAGGATGGCCTGTCCAGGCTCTCCACGACTTACAATCTGATCCGCCGGCAAGCAATCCAGAGGGTAAGTCTCAAGCTTCGAAGGCCCGCCTTGTGCGGGCCTTCTTTTTTGTTATGAGGCGATGCGGATGGGCAGCTCCTGCTGGTAGTCATCCTGGTCGAGTGCGGCCAGATCCTCTTGCAGCTTTGGCTCTACAACGGACAGAACGTATTCAGTGACGGTTAGACCCTTGTGGGCGGCCACCTTGGCGATCCCGTCAGCGGTGTGTTCCTGTGTGCGAAAACCAATGAACTTACGCAGGCCTTTACTGGGGCGCCCGCCGCCTCGATTTACTGCTACTGCCGTCATGTGCTGTGTCCTTTGAATTTTGTCCCCGCTAGAGCGGTTACAGCTTCATCGTTGTATTGCCTGCCGCGCAAACTGACCGGGTTGTCATTGCGACTGCTCTGAAGCTATCACTGGGCAATTGACGGCACGGGGATTTGTTTTCAGAAAACGGTAGCGTGTCGCGTTTGTGACTTTGAGCTCGATCTTGGACTCGGACGGGGACTGGTTTTCCAACAGCAACCACTCAGCAGTTAGGGGTGGGGCAGTGACTGGTCTGGCCCAAGGTTGACGATCGGTTACGCGCCGGCCCAAGCCCTTCAGTCCTCTCAACGTGTTCAGCACACCAACTTCGTCCTCTCCTATGACAGGCAGCCCTGCCGATTTGATGCTAGAGCTACCCTTCATGCCATCTTTTAGTAGGAACTTGGGGGAGCACCGATAGAACATAGTCTAGTCACACATGCGTGACGCACGAGTGACGCATGCGTGCGTTTTCGTCAGTTTAGGAGAAAATGTCACCGATCATGATTGGGCACAGCGCTACCGGGAGCCGTCGCATAACACCTCGGAATGCCGTCTCCATGCTCGCTCTACCAAGGCACGTAACCTTCGAAACCCTTCTGCAAGCCGTATCTTCAGCCCACGGCAAGCCGATATCTATTCGCGAGGTTCCTGGTCACGGGCTGTCTGGAGTGTCAGGGCTTTGGGTTGAGTCTGCCAATCGCTCACTCGTGCTCGTTCGGAGCGGCCTCTCAGAGTTACACCGGATGCATGTGATCTGCCACGAGTTCGGCCATATCCTTCTTCGGCACCAAGGCTGTGAAGGGCTGGCCGCCTCTATGTCATCCGTTTTCCATCATGTCGGCCAGACACAAGGCCTCAAACGCATGCTTGCGCGATCGCCACAGTGGAGTGACATGGAAAAGGCCGCCGAGGAAGTTGCCTACTTGCTTTCATCCGCTACGCGGGAAAAGCCGTCAGTGCCAGCCAGTGACTTCGAGAAGATCTTTGAATGAGGCTCATACAGCTACTGCCAGCTCTGATCCTCTGGTCCGTCGTCTTGGTACGGATTGCAGGGTTAAGATTCGGCTGGAAACAGGGCATTCTCAGGGCAATGCTCCTCGTGTCGATAGGCACAACGCTGAATATAGATCCCGTCTACCTAACCGTTGATGCCTGGATTGGTGACCGGAATCTGCTCAATCTCGTCGTCCATGTGGTCTTGGGTCTTGGCATGACGGAACTGAGTAGGCTGGTTGTGGCCGCCACCAATGCATCCACCGTGAGGTGGCGTCTTCTGGTTACGGTCGGCCTTGGCTTGGCGGGCGCTCAGGCAGCCCTATTGTTTTCAACACCGACACCTGGACCAGCAACCAACTTCACGGACGTATTTGCTGGTATTCCCGCTATTGCCCTGTACCAGGGCCTCTTCTTCGCCTGGATTGGCATCATCACCGCCTACACCGGGTACGAATGTGTGCGAAGGAATCGAGCAGAGGAAACGGTTGCGTTCCGTATTGGCTTCGACATCATCGCAGGTGCTTGCTTGTCCGGAGTCATGGCAGTTGTTACCAAACTGCATCTGGTGATTCAAGAAGCCCAGGGAATGGAGAGCCAGTCTTCGGAAGTGGCCTATCTGGTCTATCGCGGGTTGATCGCTGTTACTCTGCTCGGTTTTGCCGTTGGATTCGCACTTCCTGCGTTCAGCCGAAGCTCACAACAATGGAGTGACTGGAAGGGGCGTCGGGAGGCGCTGGTTAGCCTTCAGCCAATTGTGGAGAGGCTTCTTCAAACCGATGCTGGCGAACGCGCGCGCGAGGCTGCAGCGCTAAGCCTGCGGCGCTTTTCTGAAGATCAGCTCTACCGCTGGGTGATTTTTGTCGACGATATTCGCATTGAGAATCCGGAGCTTTTGTCGGCTGATGACGTTGAGGTACTAGAAAAAATTGAGGCGAGACTTGCACACAACGGCCCGAACCGCACCCATCACACTTCTTCCGCTGGCGGGTAGCTTTTCCAAACTACTTATGCCAGCCGGCCTCCTTCTTGTCGTCATTGTTTTGGCAGGTATCGAAGCCAGCTTGGGCTTCTGGTGCGTTGCGGTCTTAGCCGTCGGCATTGTCATTCTTCCGGGATTGGTGTACAAGAAATTTGCCGTGATCGCTCGCAAGTTCGGTTTGCCCAGCAGTGGGCGAACGGTGGCTGTTACAACACTCACTATTGCCGGAGCATTAGCTTGCGTTCTACTCAGTGTGCCGACCCCGGTTCCTGCGACAGTTCTGAGCCTGGTCGCAGGAAATGGCCTACTGGCACTGGCTAGACGTTGGATGAACGCATCAGCTCACGTATCAGTCACGACATTCGCCGCACTTTGGGTGACTGATGTATACGGATCGGTTTTTATCTGGCTGTTGGTACTATCACCGATGATGATGCTGAGCCGAACGGCACTGCGGGAGCATACTTGGCGAGAGGCAGTGTCAGGGGCATTGTTAGGCATCATCACTTATGGCTGTTTCGTTGGAACTAAAAATTGGAGCTGGATCAGTTGAGTGATTTCGATCTTTCGCCGCAGCGCGCGGCCGCGGCCTTGCGGGCGGAAACGCTCGCGCGGAAGATCAATCTCCTACTGGACGTGCTCGTCTCTGAGACTGGCAAGCCCTTCGACTATCCAGCCATTCGCGATGGAGCCCAAAAAGCCGGCTACTATCTGTCTCGGACTCGATGGACACTCCTGAAGGCAGGGAAGGAACAAGTTGTTCCTGACGAAGCCCTACGGGCAATAGCCGCTGTATTCGACGTGGATCCCGAATACCTCCTCCAGGAAGGCGGCAAACTTCCGGAACGAGTCGAGGCGGAGTTGGAACTCATTCGAAGCATGAGGCGTGCCGAGGTTCGCAATTTTGCCACCCGCGCACTGGGCCCAGTTGATCCCGAAACACTGAAGGCCATCGCCAAGATCCTGGATGAGGGCGTCTAGCCACCGCACGGCTCTCCTTCTAGTAGCCCTCAGCGTGGTTTGACAAGCTTCGTCACACTGCTATCGTCGTTTGTGTAGTCACTCATGCGTGACGCATGCGTGGTTCTGAGCGAAAGCCAGCAAGTGAACGAAACGATGAACCGGTGGTTGAGGCATGATCAGCAGGAGCAGAGAAGGTCTCTCGACGCTTCCCAAGGCGTCAGCCCTAATGTCCCTCCACGTAGTCGAGGTACGTGCGCGCGAGACTTCGAATCCTTCTTGCTTGCACCGCATAAGTGACATCCCGGCCTTGGCGCACACCGCGTGGAGGATCAGTTTCGATCAAACCATCATCTTCAAGAGCTTCCAGATGCCGGTTCAGGCTCGGTCTGCCTATGTCCAGCTCGGCCTGGAGTTGCCCGATCGTCGAGGGACCCAGAATGGCCAATTGCCTCAAGACGTTCGCTCGAGCCCTGTTGCCGATGAATCTCACTGCGGCTTCGACATCTGGAGGAAGATTCGGTCGGATCAGTCGGGGCATGCGTCTATACTGCCCGACTTTCCACAGATTCATCATGTCTATCCATACCGCACTCTATTGCTAAATAAAAGAGTCCGTGCCGCGGCTCTCTTTAGATGGAGTCGTGAAGACAGCTGCCCGCAGCGTCTTTACCTCATCTCCGATGCCTTTTGTGCTTCCACCACTGATCTGGCGACGAAAACGGACGTCAGTGGCCTCTTGTTAGTCGGACCAGACGAGGGTCTGCGCTGATGCGAGGCAGGTCATTTGCTCTGGTTACCCTAGCCGTTACCCCTGTACTGTTTTTGGGCCTGATACTAAGCATGCTCGTGCTGCTCGCCCCCGCGAAGCCTGCTGCCGCGACGTGCGGTCCAGCCGCCGTCTCTGCCGTCATCGCCGCTGGCACCAAGGTCGCCGGCTACTCCGAGGAGCAGCTGAAGAACGCCGCTGCGATCATGGGTGCCGGCAAGGGGCTGGAACTGTCCGTGAAGGGCCAGATGATCAGCGTCATGGTTTCCCTGGGGGAGTCGGGGCTGCGTGTCCTTGACTACGGCGACGGACCAGGCCCTGACTCGCGTGGGTTGTTTCAGCAGCGCGACAACGGCGCGTGGGGCTCCTACGCCGACCGCATGAATCCGACCACTAGCGCCACGAACTTCATCAAGGCCCTGCAAAAGGTCGAGGGCTGGGAGTCGCTAGAGCCGACCCTTGCCGGCAACAGGGTCCAGCGCAACGCAGACCCGTACCACTACCAGAAGTACTGGCCCGAGGCCGTCAAGATCGTCCAGGCGCTCTCGGACGGCAAGATCTCACTGGAAGGCAGCGACTGCGCCATTCCGGGGAAGTCCGGTGCCGGGGACGACTACCCGTGGAAGGACTCTCCGACATGGGTTCAGGTCGGAGCCAACGACGCCAGCACTTCGCCGCTGAACTTTTACTACCGGGAGTGCGTGGACTTCGCTCTGTGGCGGGTGAACCAGCAGATGGGGTCCACCGGGGAACCGTTCAAGTTCCTCAACGGCACTTTCCGCCCCGACGGCCAACGCTTGGGCTCGGCGCTGACGTGGAAGGCCGGCTGGGACGCCAAGGGCTGGCCCACCGGTTCCGTCCCCCGGGTTGGGGCGGTCGTCTGGTACGCGCCCGGGGCCGGGGGAGCGGACCCGACGTTCGGTCACGTCGCCGTGGTGAAGGAAGTCAAGGACGACGGGACCTACGTCGAAGAGGGCTACAACGGCAACCCGCCTCCGGATGACCACAACTACTACACCCGCACTGTCAGCAGCGATGTCCCGTCAGCGTTCCTGTACCTGCCCACCCAAGAGGAGAAGTAATGAAGAAGCCCCTGGCCCTGATCGCTGTGGCCTTGCTGTGCGCCGCGTGCGCACCGGCAGCGAACACGACGCCTGCACCGGCTGAAACCGCGGCAGTAACGCCTTCTGCGCCCGTTTCGTTGAGCGTCAGCAGCGGCCCGCAGGCCCCAGGGGGCACGGTGCCGGCCACTATCGGCATCACCTGGGATGAGGCCAGTAAGGCCGCCGCTATCGATGTTGCGGAGCAGGCCATGGCCGACTTTGCCCGCCCTGGCGTGGAGGAAAGGCAGTGGGCCAACGATCTTGCCCGCTGGCTGACCCCGCAGGCCACTGCCGACTACTCGGCCGTGGACCCGGCCAACATTCCCGCAGGCCGCGTCACCGGCCCGGCCACGCTGAGCGTAGATGAAGCCAACGGCTACGGCGTCGTGGCAGCTATGCCCACCGACGCCGGAACCTACACGCTCCAGCTACTCCGCACGAGCAAGGAAGCCCCGTGGAAGGTCAACCGCTTCACACCACCCTCGTCCTAAGCGCCGGAACTCCCCAACCCACACGTAAGGAAGAAGCCCATGAGCACCACATCAACCGAGGTCCTGGCCTTTCCAAACATCAGAGCCATCGTCCGTGACAACGGAACCGCCGAGGTCGTCGTCGCCGGTAACTCCCGCATCGTCCCTGCGGGGGAATCCCTGCAGGATCTTCGCAACAACGCCCTTGCACTCGTCATGGGCGAGGCCCAGACATTGAACCGCCCCGTCAGAGTCCAAATCGAGGATCCCGAAGGACACGGTGAACTGATCGTTCACCCGGACAACACGATCGAATCCGTCTCCTACGAGACACGCCCCACCCGCCGCCGGACAGAAACACCGGAACCCACACCCGAGACGTCAGTTCCCGCAGTCATTGAAACCCCGGCTCCCGCGCCTGAGTATGTGGAAGCTCCGGCAGAGCCCACGGCTGCCGCCGTCGCCGCGGTGGACCGCCAACCGTGGCCGCCTAATCCTGTCGTGTCAGAGACGACGCCAGCGCCGGCAGTTGCCATGGAGGAAGCACCGCCGACCCGCCGCAGCCTGAAGGAAACCTCATTCCTGGTCAGCGCCCCGGTCCTGGAACCGGCCACACAGGGGTGGCGGGGTGTGCTCACCCGCCTTGGCCTCAGGATGGACCCGTCCACCGAAGAACTCTCCGAGCGAGAAGATATCCGCACGGTCAGCCAGCACTGGCCCGGCCCCCGGACCATTGCCGTGGTCAACCGCAAGGGCGGCGCGAACAAGACGCCAACGGTCGTCATGCTCTCGGCCATCCTCGCCCGCTACAGCGGGGCCGCGACCGTCGCCTGGGACAACAACGAATCCCAAGGCACCCTGGGCTGGCGAACCGAAAAGGGCGCCCACGACCGGAGCGTCCTGGACCTGATCGACTCCTCAACCGAACTGCTCTCCCCGTCAACGAACGCCGCGGAAATCGCCAAGTTCGTCCACCACCAGACCGCAGACAAATTCGATGTCCTGCGCTCAGACGAGAACGAAGAAGGTGACCACGAGGTCACCGCTGAGGAAGTGGACATCGCCCACCAGGTCCTCACCAGGTACTACCGGCTGGTGGTCATGGACTCGGGGAACACCGCACGGGCAGCGAACTGGCGCAGGATGATTCACCACACGAACCAGCTCGTCGTGCCGGTGACGGCCATTGAGGACCGCGCCGAAGCCGCCCGGTTGACGCTGCAGACCCTCGAATCCCGAGGTGGCCATGACGCCGAGTTGGCCCGCAACGCCGTCGTGATCGTATCTGAATCCACCGACGCCAAGCGGGCCATGTCCGGGGATGCCCTGAAGCGGGCCAGAGACGAGGCCCAGCGAATCGCGGACGGCTTCGAACCGTTCGTCCGGGCCGTCGTGAGGATTCCCTACGACCCTGCCCTGGTCAACGGCCCCATCCGCTATGAAGCCCTTCAGCCCGCCACCCAGCGGGCATGGCTGGCGGCCGCAGCCGCCGTCGCCAAAGGCTTCTAAACCACCCATGAACTGACTTCAGAAAGGAGGAACCATGCAACAGTCCCTGAACCCCTGGATTACCAGCCCCGGCACAGAAATGCCGGAGGAGGAAACACTGGACACGTCCCTGCCCCCGGCGGCAGTTATCAGTGCCCCACTCAAGGGCATGGTCGAACCCGACGCAGCGGACCGACTGGCCAGCCGCACCATGGCCGGTTCCGCCGCGTTGTGGGTCATCGGCGCTCACGGGGGAGCCGGCGAGAGCAGAATCGCGGACCTCCTCGATGCACGCGCCACAGGTCACTGCTGGCCAGTCCTCCAGAACGGAAGCAAACCACGGGCCTTGCTGGTCTGCCGCGCAGACATGCGCGGCCTGACAGCCGCCAGAAGTGCGCTGACCCAATGGGCATCAGGAGCCGCCCCGAAAGTTGAGCTGCTCGGCCTCACCGTCCTTGCGGATGCGCCAGGGAAGACTCCCAAAGCTCTCCGGGATTTCACCGCCATCGTTGGTGGGGGAGCGCCCCGGCTCTGGACCCTGCCTTGGGTAGAAGCATGGCGGCACGGGGACACCACAACACCGCCGTCCCGCGAATATCAACGCCTCATCACTGACGTGGCCGCGCTGGCCGACGAAACCAAATCAACCACCAACTGAAAGGTCTCACCATGAACTACTTCTCCGCACTTGCAACCGGTGTCATCCCCAACCCCACTCCGACCATCCCGGCAGAGGCAGACGGGTTGCTCCTGGTCCTGAACTGGGCCTCCGGCATCGGCCTGGTCCTCGGCGTTCTCGGCGTGATCATCGTCGGCATCGGTATGGTCATCCAGCTCCAGCGCGGCGAAGGCGCACAAGCCATCGGCAAGCTCGGTTGGGTTCTCCTGGGCTGCATCATCATCACCGGTGCCGCCGGCATCGTCCGCGCCTTCGTCTAAGCCAGCACCAACAACGGGAGGTTCGCATGAGCCAGTCAACAGAGAGCACCACCGAAAGCAATCCGTTCACGAAACCCGGTTTCATCATTGCGGCCGCGCTGGTGGTCGCGCTGATCGCAGCAACCATCGTGATCTTCCTTCTCCCCAAGGGACAGGGCAACGCGCAGCCGGCCCCTCCGTCGGGGGAGCCTACCGGGTCGGTAGCAGCCACCCCCAGCGCTTCGGCTGGTGCTGAGGCAAGTGTCTGCGGGCTCCCCTCGTCTTCGGAAACCGCTTTGGGCGCTGCGCCGGAGACGACGTGGGAACTCGTAGGAACCATGGCTGCCCCAACTGATCCCAAGGTTGGTCCAGGGAAGACCGATGATCAGGGCATCCGGTCCTGCTTCGCCCATACACCCACGGGTGCACTATATGCTGCGGTGAATCTTTGGGCTCTGGGCAGCGATCCCTCCAAGGAACGAGCCATCGCCGAACAGCTTGTGGCTAAGGGAATCGGCCGGGATGCAGGAATGAAGGCACCGCAAACCGCGACCCCGTCCTCGTCCGTGAAGATCCAGATAGCTGGGTTCAACGTTTCGTATACATCTACCCAGGCTGTGGTTGAACTGGCATTCAAGGCAGACAATGGTGCCCTTGCTTCTGTAAGGACGAACCTGCTTTGGCAGGACGGTGACTGGAAAGGAGTGGTAGCCGACAACGGCGCACCCCTGGAAGAACCACGCCAAGTCCGTGATCTCTCAGGCTTTATCCCATGGAGCGGAGCATGAAGCCCGTATGGAACCCGGCAGGAGATTGGATAGCGGGCATCACAGATGATGCGATAGGGAATCTTGCCAAGGCCATCATGGAGGGTATGAGCCAGATGGTGACGACTCTGTCTACCTTCTGGGTTTCAATGCCCACGGTGAACCTGGCCAGTGAGGACGGGACGACTCCAAGCCCGGTTGCTTCTGCCGTCAACAGCGAACTAATGCCGTGGACGCTGGCTCTGGCGGTACTCGCAGTGATCCTCGGCGGAATCCGGATGATCTGGGAGCAGCGTGGTGCGCCGCTAAAGGACCTGCTCCGTTCGCTGCTCACCCTGACGTTGGTGTCCGGCTTGGGTCTGGGTGTCATCTCGATTCTGGTGATCGCAGCCGACGCATTCTCTGTCGCCATCATTGAGCGTTCCTCGGACGGCAAGGGATTCGCCGAGTCGATGAAGATCCTCGTCGTGACCGGCCAGACGGGCGTCGGGGTATTTATCCTCATCATTCTGGGCTTGATCGGGCTGATTGCTTCGCTGGTCCAGATCGTCCTGATGGTGGTCCGTAGCGGCATGTTGGTAATCCTGGCGGGCATCCTGCCCACCACTGCAGCGTTCACGAACACCGAGATGGGCAGGCAGTGGTTCCAGAAAGCAGTTGGATGGACGATCGCGTTCATCCTCTACAAGCCTGCGGCGGCCATTGTGTACTCGGTCGCGTTCCTTCTCATGGGCAGCGGCGAGGAGCGCGACGCGCTGGTTAAGTCCATCACGGGCTTCACGTTGATGATTGTTGCCTTGTTCGCGTTGCCGGCGTTGATGCGCTTCGTCACACCCATGGTTGGTGCCGTTGCCTCGGGCAGCGGGGCCGCAGCAGGGGCTGCTGTTGGTGCCATGGCCACCGGTGCTGTGTCCCTGGGACGTGGCGGCGGCGGACGAGGCCATGCCGCACCAACCCCCGCGACAACAAGCACCACAGCCAGCACGCCCAGCACTCACGCCGGCTCTTCGCCAAAGGGCAGTGACGGAGCGCCCGGCCCCCGGCGCGGGGGAGGCCAGCCTACCCCCGGTGTTACCGGCCCGGGAGGAGCCGCTGGCGCTGCAACCGCAGGCAAAGCTGGCACAGCAGGAGCAGCGGCAGGCGGCGGGGCAGCAGCAGCTGGCCCGGCAGGCATGGCCCTGGCCGCCGGGGCACAGGTGGCTACCAAGACGTCACAGGCAATTGAAAAGACCGCACAGGATTCAACCGGGGAGGGCCCCAGTGGCAGCAATTAACACCGAATACAAGGAACCGTCCTACGGCAACTGGCGCGTACCGCGCTCCGCCGGCTTGGGCAACCTCGGTGCCATTGGCACCGGGATTGTGATGGCCGGGCTGTTGCTGGGCATCACCACGTTCGCTATCTGGGGCCTGTTCCCAGGCCTCGCTGTCCTCGCCGTCGCCGGGGCCAGCGCCCTGTTGCTCACGGTCAAGGACAAGCACGGCCAGTCCGCTGTAGACCGCTTCGGCACCCGGATGGCCTTCCGGCTCTCCCGGTCCTCCGGAACAAACCTCTACCGCTCCGGACCCTTGGGCGTGACCGAGTGGGGCATGTACCAGCTCCCCGGACTGGCCGCGAAGTCCACCCTGTACGAGTTCGTCGACTCCTACAAGCGCCCGTTCGCCATGCTCCATGTCCCGGCCACCAGCCACTTCACCGTCATCTTCTCCACCGAACCTGACGGAGCCTCCCTGGTGGACCCTGAGCAGGTTGACGCATGGGTCGCCAACTGGGGTGGTTGGCTCGCCGGCCTTGCCGACGAAGCAGGACTGGACGCCGCGGCCGTCACCGTGGAGACCGCTCCCGACTCCGGGTACCGGCTCCGGAACGAGGTCGAAATGAACATTGACCCCAAGGCGCCGGAATTCGCCCAAGCGATCCTGCGCGAGGTCGTGGACACCTACCCGGAGGGATCGGCAACGGTCCGCGCCTGGGTTTGCCTGACCTTCAACGCCTCCCTGCGGTCCGGGGCGAAGAAGCGCACCCCCGAAGATGTGGCCCGGGACCTCGCCTCCCGGATCCCCGGCCTCTCCGCCAGGCTGCAGTCCACGGGTGCCGGGATCGCCCGCCCGATGTCCGCGCAGGAACTCTGCGAAGTCGTCCGCATAGCCTATGACCCTCCCGCTGCGCTGATCATTGATGAAGCCCAGGCCGCCGGTTCCCCCGTTGCCCTGACCTGGGATGAGGTCGGCCCCACCGCCACCCAGGCGAACTGGGACGGCTACCGCCACGATTCCGCGTTCTCTGTCTCCTGGACCATGGCTGGAGCCCCCCGCGGGTCCGTGAACTCCTCGGTCCTGTCCCGGCTGCTGGCCCCGCACGGCGACATTGACCGCAAACGCGTCTCCCTGCTTTACCGTCCGATGGATTCGGCGAAGGCTGCCGCTTTGGTTGAGCGGGACCAGAACAATGCCAACGTCCGCATCACTTCCGGAACGCGGCCCACGGCACGCGCCCTGGTTGATGCCCGCTCCGCCGTGCAGACCGCTCAGGAAGAAGCCCGTGGTGCCGGCCTGGTGAACTTCGGCATGGTTGTCACCGCCACGGTGACCGACAGGGACCGGTTGCCGGATGCCGTGGCCGCCATCGAGCAGACTTCCGGGACTGCAAGGGTGCTCCTGCGCCGCGCCTACGGTGCTCAGGACACCGCGTTCGCGGCGTCCCTGCCGCTGGGCCTGGTGTTGCCCAAGCACAGCATGGTGCCCTCCGAAATCAAGGATGCCCTCTAATGGCACTCAAGGACGTTTTGACAGCGATGACAGTAAAGCCAGTAAAGAAGGCAAAAGGCACTCCAAAGGAGGCTGGCCCGGGTGCCCGTGGCTGGGCCGGACGCGGCGGCGGCATGGCGCAGCTCGTCCCGTCGGTGAAGGAGTATCGGGGAACCACAGTCCAGGTCTGTGGACTGTGGCCGTTCTCCTCCGGTACGTCCTCGCCCATGATCGGTGTACCGCTCGGCCGTCATGAGGAAACCCAGGCCACGGTCTGCTGCGACCCGATCAGCTGGTTCCAGCGTGCCCGCCTCATCTCCAACCCTTCCGCCTTTATCCTTGGCAAACCCGGGCTGGGCAAGTCCACCTTGGTTCGGCGCATGTTCCTGGGTCTTGCCGCCCAGGGCGTCAATCCACTGGTTCTCGGGGACTTGAAAGGCGAGCACGTCAAGGCCGTCGAAGCTCTCGGCGGGCAGGTCATCAAGCTCGGCCGCGGTGTCGGCTACCTGAACATCCTTGACCCGGGCCAGGCCGTGGAGGTCGCCCAGCTCCTCGAGGAACACGGCCACCATGAAGCGGCCACCCGCGTCCGCGCTGACGCGCACGGGCGGCGCCTGAACATGGTCGTCTCACTTATCACTATCAGTCGGAACAACCCGCCCACCGATCAGGAACAGACCATCCTGGACCGGGCGCTGCGGGTCCTCGATGACCGGTTTGACGGGATTCCGGTCCTGAAGGACCTGCTGGACGTTATCGTCTCCGCCCCGGATGAACTCCGGCAGGTCGCATTGGACCGTGGCGACATGAACGTCTACCTGCGGGAGACCCGGGCGCTGGAAGCAACTCTGTTGGGCCTGACCGGGGGAGGGAAGCTGGGAGAAATCTTCTCTCGGCAGACCACTAACCCGATGAAGCGGGACCGCGCCGTGGTCTTCGACGTCTCCAGCATCGACGAGACCGAAACCGACCTGCAGGCCGCCGTGTTGCTGGCCTGCTGGTCCTACGGCTTCGGTACCGTGAACGTCGCCAACGCCCTCGCCGACGCAGGGCTGGAGCCACGGCGGAACTACTTTGTGGTCCTGGACGAGCTGTGGCGGGCGCTGCGCTCCGGCAAGGGAATGGTCGACCGGGTTGACGCCCTGACCCGCCTGAACCGTTCCGTCGGTGTTGGGCAGATCATGATCTCCCACACCATGTCCGACCTGCTCGCGCTGCCCGAGGAAGAGGACCGGATGAAAGCCCGCGGCTTCGTCGAACGCTCCGGCATGGTGATCTGCGGCGGTCTGCCCGCCTCGGAAATGCCGCTGCTGACCTCCGCGATTCCCCTCTCCCGGCAGGAGCAGCAAAAGCTCATCTCCTGGCAGGACCCGCCCGCTTGGGACTCACGCGGCCTCGACGTCGAACCCCCGGGCCGCGGGAAGTTCCTGATCAAGGTCGGCGGCCGGCCCGGCATCCCCGTACAGATCGGGCTGACCTCGATCGAGAAGAACGACGGCCTGAACGATACCGATACCCGCTGGCACGCGCCGGCGAAAACGCTGATGGACCCGGCAGCACCGGCACTGCCAGCCGAAGGAGGCTCACTGTGAGCGCACCGAACCGCAAAGGCATGGGCCTCGAAGATGCCCTGCTGGTCTGGCTGGCCATCGGCGCCATCGTCGTCTTCGGCGGCGGCACCTACGCTGCCCTTCACCTTGGGTCCTGGATGGCCGGCATCGCCGCGCCCCCGGCCCACCCCATCGATCTGATCGCCGGTCTCATCAAAGGCCGGGTTCCTTGGCCCACCCAGTCCACCATCGTCGTCTGTGTCATGGCCGGCCTGATCCTGGCGCTGGCCATCGTCGTGCTCGTGGCCTGGAGGAAAGGGGCATCCAAGCGAGCCCGGGTCGATAAGGCCGCCCGCTACCTGGGCCGCGGCAAAGCCCTCGACGCGTTCTCCGAAAAAGGCGCACAGGCCAAAGCCGAACGTCTCGGTATCAAGGACAACCCCGGGATTGTCGTCGGCAAGGTCGTCTCCACCGGCCAGAAGTTCGTTCAGTCCTGGGAAGACCTCAGTCTCGACATTTGGGGACCCCGAACGGGTAAGTCCACCTCCCGGGTGATGCCCGCGATCCTGGGCGCGCCCGGCGCCGTTGTCTCGACGTCGAACAAACGTGACGTCGTGGACGGCACCCGCGGCGTCCGCGAGAACACGGCTCCGGTGTGGGTCTTCGATCCGCAGAAGATCGCCCAGGAAGAACCGGACTGGTGGTGGAACCCCCTGTCCTACGTCACAGACGAAGAGAAAGCCTACAAACTCACCCAGCACTTCTCGGTCGGTTCCCGGGTCCCCGGGTCCAAGCCGGACGCCTACTTCGACCCCAAGGCCGAAGACATCCTCTCCTCGTACTTCCTCGCAGCCGCGCTCGGTGGTCTGCCGATCACGCAGGTGTACCTCTGGGTGACCGAGCAGGTCAACCGTGAACCTATCAACATCCTCAAACAGCACGACTACGAGCTGCAGTACAAGGGACTCGAGTCAACGCTGGAACTGGCCGACAAACAGCGCGACGGTATCTTCGGCACCGCCGAGAAAATGATCCAGTGCCTCAAGAGCAGGAACACGCTCCGCTGGGTCGCCCCGACCGGCGGCGCAAGCGTGGCCGGTGATCCGCGCCGGCAGTTCAACCCGCATGCCTTCGCAGCCTCCCAGGAGACCATCTACATCCTCTCCAAAGAAGGCGCAGGATCAGCCGCCCCACTCACCACCGCACTGACCGTCGCCATCGCCGAGGCGATGGAGGAACGCGCCGAGCGCAGCGGCGGCCGACTGCCCAAACCCGCTTTGTTCGCCCTGGACGAGCTGGCCAACGTCGTCCGCTGGGCCTCCCTGCCTGACCAGTTCAGCCACTACGGCTCCAAAGGCCTGATCGTCATGGGCATCCTGCAATCCTGGTCGCAGGGCGTCGAACTCTGGGGCGAGGCGAACATGCGGAAAATCTGGTCCGCAGCGAACGTCAAGGTCTACGGCGGCGGCGTCGCCGAAGAAGGCTACCTCCGCGCGCTCTCCGACCTCATCGGTGACTACAGCTACACCAACGTCTCCATTTCCTCCGGTAAATCCGGCTCCAGCCGCTCCCGCCAGGAAGCCAAGGAACGGATCTTCGACGTTTCCAACCTCGCCGAGCTCGACCGCGGCCGCGCCGTCATCCTCGCCTCGGGCGCCCCAGCCACCCTCGTACGCACCATGCCCTGGTACACCGGCCCACACAAAGAAGCCGTCGAAGCATCCATCAAGACCTACAGCCCCCGCCCCGAGGAAGAGGCGGTGCCGGTCGCGGCCGCAACTGTCGATAATCCGTGGGTCACGAAGTAAGGAAGCTGCTGCCATGACAGACGATTTTGGGCTGTTCGATACGGACACTCCGCCCGCCAGCGCCGGCGGAAGCGAAGACGAGAGAAGCGAGAAGAAGTCAGAGCTCGTCTACGGCTCGCCCGAGGAGTTCCTTCATGAGCAGCTGCTACCCACATATGTCCGCAGCGTCACCGGAAAGTCCGCCAAGTGGTGCATCGAATGGTACTTCCACCCGGAAGCCGTCTCGCGCGTAGCTGCCATGTGGCGGGCCTGGGAGCATCTTCGCCTCGATCCTGCCACCGGCATGAGCGTCTGGTGGCGCGACCACGCAGACCACCACATGAAAGTCCTACTGGACCCCCAAGGCCCCTTCTACAACTGCGATATGAAAGAACACCGCGACCCCGAACACCTCGAACCCAATAAGGCGCCCGCAGGCTGGTTTCCGGACGTCCGGACTATTCCTGCCTGAAAAAAGCAGCTGCACCGCTATCTGCGCCCGCCTGTCAACAATCAGGGCTGGAAACCATTTGGATTCCAGCCCTGATTCTTATTTTTCCGGCTTTAGTGCGCGGCCTCGTACTTCTCTACGACCTCCGCCTGGATACGGCCCCGAGTGTTGACCTGAATGCCATTCTCGGCCGCCCACAGGCGTACCGCTTTGGCATCCGGGCCCCCGTGCGAGGACTTGGTACGGGTCGCGGGGCGGCCACGGCCGCCGGCCACTTTGCGTCCGGCCTCGGTAAAGCGCGCCAAGGCGTCACGCAGTTCATTAGCGTGTCCCTCGTTAAGGTCAATTTCGTATGCACTGCCGTCGAGGGCGAAAGATAAGGTTTCGGTAGCTTCCGAACCGTCAATATCATCTTCCAGCAGCACGACTGTCTTTTTCGCCATGAATTAAGGCTATCAGTCTGCTGAGCAACCGGATTCCCTAATTAGAAGGCACCGACACAGTGGAGCCACTGCTGGTTGTTGAAGATACTTTTAGTCCCCGAACTGAGTTACGCAACAACAACGAGGCAGGAGGGATGCGAGCAGTACACAGCTGGGGTCAATCCGGGTTATCCACGGCTGGAATCGGCAGCCATCGGGGTAGCTCCCTCGGCAGCAGTAGCGGTGGGTAACCCACCAGCATTGTCCCCGGTTGTGGGCAGCGGGAAACCCACCGTCCAAGACGGTCGTTGGACAATTCCGCTACAGGCCGTTGTGTAACGCAGCTCCCGACTGCTGCTTGCTGTCTCGTCACACTAAGGCTTTCAAATCGAGAGGTATCGAACAGAAGATGGAACTTCCGTTGTGTCGCCGGGGGTTGATTCATCCACCTGCAGAACTCAGAAATTCGTATGGCAGGTAGCGCCGGCGACCCGGTCGACTGGACTTGAAAGTCGCCTTCATGACATCGCGGCCGACTTGAGTTCCCTGTCCAGGGATACCCTCCGGTAAGTTATGGACGGCGATCAGAGCAGGAAAAGATGAACTCTTCCTGTTGCTGATGATGTGAGTCAAAGTGGCGTGGGGGAGCGAATGAAACTGACCAGACTTAGAATCGATAGATTTAGGGCGATTCGCAGCGCCGATATTCGTATTGGTGATGAGTTAGCTCTGGTGGGACAGAACAGCTCAGGAAAAACTTCTGTCCTGCGTGCTCTTAACGCCTTTTTTAACTTTGAAGATGAACGCCAGGCTTTCGAGACGGGCCAGCATGTCTTCCGATCGTCCGCAGTAGCGATTATCGACGTGACATTCTCAAACACGCCCGATGCGTGTCCTATTCCACGGGTTTCCCCGAGTGGTGACCTTGTTCGTGCAAGGCTCAGATACAAGAGGGAGCCGTTGTGGGAGATCTACGTGGATCGAGACTGGCAGAAAGCCCCCCAGGACTTTCAGGAACAGTTGCACCGCTTCATCTCGTACGCCTTCATCCCATTGCGCCGTGACCACCATGTTGCTGGCTGGGGCCCAGAGGGACTCATGGAACGCGTAATCGAAGCCAGTGTTAATCATGGGCGTCAACGAGACCACATCACCCCCAAGATCAAGGGTCTGACACAGGCCATCAAGAACCAGTCGTTGGATACCCTCGTTAAACAGCTGAGGAAAAAGACGCCCCTCAACGGAACTTTTGAGTATGTCCTGAAATACGAGGAGGCCCCAGACTATTCAGTTCTACTGAGAGACCTGACGCTCCATGTGACCGAGGGTAGCCAAAGTGTCCGCTTGGCCGATAGTGGTAGCGGAACGCAGAGCATGGCAGTTTTCGCGTTGTACTCATACTTGGCGGAACTTGAAAACAGCACCTACATTTTGGGGTTTGAGGAGCCAGAACAGAATCTTCATCCTCAGGCCCAGATGCAGCTCCTCAAGAATCTCAGAGGCCTGGGGTTGCAAATCCTATTCACGACCCACTCCTCGACCATGATCGACGCTCTGGATCATGAGCAAGTAGTCCTCTGCCGACGGGCTCAGGCGAGTCGTCGCGATGTTGAGATGACAATCTCGCAACTTCCGGAAGATTTCTTCTTGGCCAACGGGATGAACAGGGAGTCGTACTATAAGTTCCACCGACGACGGAACTCTGAGTTTTTCTTTGCTGACTTCGTAGTTGTTACGGAGAGCCCAGTTGACGCGATGGTGGTTCGCCATCTGATGAGCGACGGTCATGGGGACCTTGAAGCACTCAATATGACGATACTGCCGCTTGACGGAGTTACCAATATCGATTTCGTCTATCATTTGCTCAAGAGCTTGGAGATTGAAGCAGCATTCGTTGTGGATAAGGACTACTTCCTACCCTATAAAAATGATGAGGTAAAGCTCAGCCGCAACAATCATGGATTCCCTCAGTACCGAAGGGAATTCAAAAGAGATTGCCTCATCAAGGAGATTATCCCTAAGGAAACCGAACGCATCGCCTTGCTTGATTACTTCTGGACCAATCCTTCTCGCGCGGCATCTATGCTGGCTTCTGCTAATTTCTACTGTTTCCGCTGGTCGTTGGAGATCGACTTAGTAGCTGCCCCGGTGGCTCGCGCTACAATGGCAGATATCTGCCAAATCCACGATCCAGACAAGCGGACATCCGAGGAATTGCTGACTCAGCGACAGAATAAAATCAAGAAGCAGGAAGTCGTTGGCCCGGTGCTGGCTAAACTCGGGGCGAAGAATCTGCCTTCTTCGTACAAGTTGCTTCGCAGAGACCTCCCGACCAAAGCAAAATTAGCTGCACGGTAGAGCTGTCCGTGACACTAACAGTTGCGCCAGCTCGGAGTAGTACCCAGGCACGTCACTCCAAAACCGTCAGGTTGATGTTAAAGACATTTGGAGGGAAGCGTCACGAAGCGACACTCCGAACCCTATTCTGACAATATTTCGCCTTCTGCCTGACGTCAGGTTGGGGTGTACTTCAGGTGCGCTAAGAGCGGGGAAAGCTCCTCTCGACGGATTGCCCGTTTCTAGATGAAGCACCGCGATCTTCAGGGCAAGCTCTTCGGCGCACCTCTTCATACTTGATAGGTTTTGAGTCCCAGCCTGCGGCGGAAGTGGGCAAGTGGGAGCCTGAAATGCAACGGGCGACGCCGGAAGGCCGTACGCCCTTGGTAGGCCGGCCTAGATCCAGGCCGGTGCCGGCGGCGCTGGGGTGAGGGATTCGCGGTCGCGCCTTGCCGTGGTGCCGCCTGTGCCGCGGCCTGTGGCCCATTGGGCGATGGCCGGCAGGGAGCCAGAGACCACGGTGGGGGAGGTGGCTGCCGTATTGCCGTAAGTCACTGGTGAGGGCTGGCCGGTGACTTCGACCACCAGGTCTTTGTCCGTCCCGCGGGCGTGCCAGGCGCCTGTGATGTCCTTGAGGAGCCGATCGAGGACGGGGGCGGGGATGTCCTTGAAGGTTGCCCCGTTGTCCAGGTCGACCGCATGGACCCAGACCTCGCGGGTGCGCATCCATACAGTCTCCTCTGCGGGGACGGTCCTGCCCTGGACGGTCTTGACCTTGTGGTGCCAGGAGTCGGCCGGCAGGTCGCGCCATTCCACGTTCAGGTGCACGGCGGAGTGTTCGAACAGGTTTCGAAGCGCAATGGGGCTGAGGGTGGCGCCGAAGTCGATCTCATGGTTGCGGACCTCAACCGAGGGATACATGGGAGTCTCCACCCCGGTTGCCGCCCATTCCACCAACCGGGCGACGGCCCGCGCGTTATAGCCGACGTGGGCGACGACGTGGCGGCGGGTCCAGCACGGCAGCAGCGAGCCCCCGTCCAGGTCAGCGTCGGTCAGCTCCTTGAGCTTGCGGGCAAAGAACGCGGTGCCGCGCCGTGCCTGTAGGAGCCCATCGAGCAGGACGGGATCGGTGGTCTGGTCGTGGCGGGCGGCCATCAGGCTTCCTTGACCACGCGGTTGGTCAGCTGGCCCAGGCCCTCGATGGTGGTCACCAGGACCTGGCCTTCCTGCAGGTAGCGCTTGGGGTCCTGGGCGTGGCCCACGCCGCCGGGGGTGCCGGTGGCGATCACGTCGCCCGGGTTCAGCGTGATGATGGTGGAGATGTAGGAGACCAGGAATTCAGGGGTGAACACCAGGTCCGAGGTAGGGGTGCTCTGCTGGACGTCGCCGTCCACCGCAGAGGTCATCAGCGGGCCGGGGGTGAATTCGTCCTGGGTGACCAGGGCGGGGCCGAACGGGGTGGACTTTTCCCATGTTTTGCCCTGGAGCCACTGGATGGTGCGGAACTGGTAGTCGCGCATGCTGATGTCATTCAGCACCGAGTAGCCGGCGATGTGGTCGGCGGCCTGGGCTTCGGGGATGCGGCGGCCCTGCTTGCCGATGACGACGGCGAGTTCTGCTTCCCAGTCAACGGTGTCCGATTCCTGGGGCAGGGCCAGGTCGTCGTTGGGTCCGATCAGGGATTCGGCGTACTTGGCGAACAGGGTGGGGTACTCGGGAACTTCGCGGCCCATCTCCTTGATGTGGTTGCGGTAGTTGTGGCCCACGCAGATGATCTTGCCGGGGGAGGGCACGACGGCGGCGAGGTCGGCGCCCTCAAGCGGGTGGGTTGCGCCGTTGGCTGCCTTCGCCGTGGTCTCCCACGTGGCGTCCTTCAACAGGGCCCCGACGTCGGAGAAGCCCGGGATTTCGGTGAGGATGTCGCCGTCCTGGCGGACCGCCGTCGTGCGCGCTTCGGTGCCGGTGCCGGTGTCGGCGGGGAGGCGGAGGGTGAGGAGTTTCATTACTGGGTGCGTCCTTCGATGTAGGTGCGGTTGAAGTTCAGGCGCTCGAAGATGGGGGCGTCACTGAACCGGAAGAGGTCAAATTCGGTGTCGGCCTGCAGTGACCAGGCTGCCCAGGAGGGGACCACGAACAGGTCGCCCTTAGCCAGCTGCTTCGTTTCACCGTTGAGGACCACGGATCCTGTGCCTTCGAAGACCTGCCAGACGCTGGAGCCCACCTCGCGGACCGTCTCGGTGGTGGCGTGGGCGCGGAGGCGGTGGAACTCGGCGCGGATGGTGGGCATCACGTCCCCGCCGGTGGTGGGGTTGGTGTACCGAACTGCGGCGTGGCCCTGGGAGGCGGTTGCCGGGTGGCCCTCGTCCTCGAGGAGCAGCTGTTCCCGGAGGGCGGCGTCCGTGTACTTCCAGCGGTAGGCGGCAATGGGCGAGCTGGTGGTGTCATCCAGGGCGGAGAGCGGGCGCAGACCGGGGTGGGCCCAGAGCCGTTCCGACCGGGAGATGTCCGGGGTGGCTTCGTCGGTGACACGCTCGGTGCCGAACTCGAAGAACCCCGCGTCGGCGTAGTGCACGAACGGGATGTCCAGGCCGTCGATCCAGGCCATCGGCTGATCGGTGTCGTTGTGGTGGCCATGGAAGTTCCAGCCCGGGGTCAGCAGGAAATCACCGCGGGACATCCGCACCGGGTCGCCGTTCACCACGGTCCATACGCCCTCGCCCTCGACAACGAAGCGGAAGGCGTTCTGGGAGTGCCGGTGCTCCGGTGCGGTTTCCCGGCCGCCCAGGTACTGGATGGCAGCCCAGAGCGTGGGGGTGGCGTACGGGGTGCCGCCAAGGCCGGGGTTGGCCAGCGCAATAGCCCGGCGTTCCCCGCCGCGACCCACGGGGACCAGGTCTCCGGCGCGGGCGGCCAGCGGGTACAGGTCGTTCCAACGCCACACGTGCGGCACTGCCTTCGGGGTCGGGACCATCGGCATGAGATCGCCGATCTCCGTCCACAGCGGGATCAGGTTCTCCGAGTCGAAGTTCTCATACAGCTGGTCCAGCTGTTCTTGTTGCTCAGCTGTAGGTGCCGAGGCAACTAACTGACCGTGGTCGTGACTCATTGTGGTCCTGTCCTATCTTCTGTCTTTCATGTGTTTCGATGATTCGTGGGGCGCAGGTACAGGTCTTGGGACCTGTCCGATGCACAGGTCCCGATTAGACGAGCTGGGAGCTTTCGTGTCGGCTCAGGAAAGGTGTGATCGCCTGCATCAGCTCAGCGATGTGGTCGATGTTGGGTGCGTGCTTGCAATCTAATTCGACGGCCTCGCAGCTGGGGGCAGCGGATTGTATGTTCTGCATCCATTCCGGCCTCAGGAGCGGGTCGCGGGAACCGCCAACGAGCAAGATGGGTGTGGAACTGCGCTGCAGATCATTCAGCCAGTTGTCATCCACCCGCGGAACTCGAAGTGCTTCAGGCAGGGGAATAGCTGCTGCTTTCACAGCTCTGTAGTGCCCGCTCTTCCGTGCTTCCGCAGCCCTGAGGGCAAGATGGCTGGAAAAGTGCGGGCCGTCGTCGATGAGGAGGCTGACGATCCTGGACAGGTCATTTTCTGTCCCGTCCCAGTGCCCCAATTCGTCAAGGGCCAGATCGGTGCGCCACGGTCCTCCTGATCCGTTTACGCTGACAACAGATCGTAATTGGATCTTTTCATCATTCGAGCCGGACCAACCGGCTGCAGCGCGCAAGGCCAGGGATCCTCCGAAGGAATTGCCCATCAGGTGCACCGGGCCTTCCACTCCCAGTGTGCGGAGGAGATCGAAGATGTGACGGAGCCGGAAGTCGTACGGCGACTCACCCAAGAAGACGGCCTTATCGGTGCCTCCGAATCCGAGGAGATCCGGGGCTATGACTCGATAGTGTTCAGCTAAAAGAGGAGCCATTGTGCCCCAGGTCACTGCAGCGCTGCCTCCCCACGCGCCGTCATGAAGCAGTACAAGAACGGGCGCATCGGGTGCCCCGCCCTCAAAATAGCGGGTACGGAAGGACCCGGCGACGGTCCATTTTTCTTCCAGCAGGGGACTGGTCATACCAGGACCTCTCCATTCCTAAGCGTCGTCTTTCCGGCGCTGGCCTGAGGCGCAACATAGGCGTAGTCCTCTTCACGGAGCTGCTCCGTTAGACGCCAGTACTCGACTGTGCTCAGTGGCCAGTTTTGCGAGACCCTGCCGGAGGAACTCTTGTACCAGTTGTTCACGCCCTCTATCCCCCAAGCCATCTCCTCGTTGGCACGGTCAATCCTCTTGTTGTATTCAAGGAAGGCTTCCGGTTTGCATTCCAGGCTTCCCCCACCTCTTGATGCCAGAAGTGAGATACATCCCATGACGTGGTTCATTGCCAGTTCGGAGAACATAATGATGCTTCCGTTCAGGACCAGGTTTGTGTTCGGCCCATAGAGGCAGAACAGGTTGGGAAAGTTGGGAACCGTGATACCCATGAATGCCCTGGGATCCTCACCCCACCATTCGCGCAGTTCCTGGCCGCCGCGGCCGACAACTTTCATGGGGGCCAGGAACTCTGAAGCCTTGAAACCTGTACCGTAGATGATCACATCCACGACAACCTCGTCCCTGCTCTCCGTCACAATGGCCGTGTCGGTGATGCTGGAGATCCTGTCGCTGATGAGTGTTACGTTGTCCCGCAACAGGGTCTTCGCCCAAACGCCGTTGTCACGCAACATCCGCTTCGAATACGGCGGATAGTCAGGAATGACCTTTCCCAGCAGGTCGGGACGATCAACGTACTGAGAAGAAATATGCTTCTCCAAAGCCATGCGCAATTCATAATTCATCTGGGACACCGAATCATGTCGGTCCCATGAGGGGTCGACGACGGCGAACCGGCGCATTCCATCGACTGCCATCCAGAACTGATGGAAACGGAACCAGCGGTGGTAGTCGGGAAGATTTTCGAAGAGCCACTTGAGTCCGGGACGTAGCTCATCGTGATATGCCGGGGCCGGCAGCGCCCAGGGCGCGCTGCGCTGCATGACATACAGGTGCTCCGTTTGCTCGGCAATTTCCGGGATGACCTGGTAGGAGCTCGCTCCGGTGCCAATGACCGCAACGCGCTTTCCGGTCAGGTCGACATTGTGGTCCCAGCGGGCGGTGTGAAACGCGGTTCCGCCAAACGTGTTTCCTCCTGGAAAGTTCGGGATGGACGGCTGGTTCAGCTGACCGACGGCGCTGATGACGGCATTCACCGTATAGGTCTGCTCCCCTGCGTCCCCGGAGCGGGCCGTGACGGTCCACAGGCACGTGGCTTCATCGAAGGTTGCCGACACCACTTCGGTTCCGAAGACGATCCTGTCCCGCAATCCGAAGCTGTCGGCGGCGTTACGGAAATAGTTGTGGATGGCGCCTTGGGTGGAATATTGATGGGTCCAGTCGCTCTTTTGTGCGAAGGAGTAGCTGTAGGCGAAATTGTTGGTATCGAGTCGGCATCCCGGGTAGTCGTTCTCTAGCCACACGCCGCCGACGTCTGTGTTCCGCTCGAGGATGATGAATGGAATACCTGCCTCGTCAAGGCGGTGCGCGGCGAGCAGACCGGACATGCCCGCTCCGATGATCATCACCGAGAAATCCTCAGGGACTTCGACAGTGGTCGGGGCGGCGGGGGACACGGCGGCTTCGCCAAGTCCGAGTTCGTGCAGCAGCAGGGGCTCGTAGTTCTCGGCGACATCACCGGTAATAAAGCGAATCAACCGACGCAATTGTTCGGGATCGTCCATACGTGCGCTGGAGCTTGCCGAGTCCCGGAACTTCTTGATGGAATCGAATGCGAGGTTCCTCGCGAGCTGCTGCTCCTGCGCTGAGAGGCCGCCTTGTGGAGCGAGAGCAGCGCCTTCCACGCGTATCGCGGGGTGCAATTCATCGCGGTTCACCAGGCTCATGTCTCCGGTCAAATGTGCCAGTGCCGGAATGAGCGAGGGCAAATCAGCATCCTCGAGCGCCGACATCAATTGATCATCAGTGGCTGTGAGAATGCCCGGAGTGGTAGAAAAAGTCATGTTGGCTCCTCAAGCGACACGTTCGCGCAACTGCCAATAATTAGCAAGTGGTTTATGTGTTGGCCGAACGTGGCGGAAACGTATTTTTATATGTCTAGGCTATTTCAGTGGACATTCGACGACAAACGCTTTGTGTGAATGTCAGTTATGAATTCAATAAATGTACGGAGCGGGGTACGCCCTGCGTGACTTAAGGACGGATCTCAGGGTGCGTATTTCCAGCCGGTGCACTCATGATTTCGTGGCCGATCGCGGTAAATTTATCTCTTAGCCATCTGTTACCGGGATCCTGCTCGTTCCGCGCGTGCCAGTACATGTGCATGCGCACTGTGGGCAGCTCAAGAGGAGGAGCAACGGTCCTGAATTGGTCGTCGCGGGCGAGCTGGTCAGCGAGCTTTTCCTGCAGGAGCCCGACCAGATTATTTCCCCGGATCAGAAACGGAATAATGACAAAGTCATCGACTATGACCCGGTCATTTCCGAGGCCGGCAGCGATCAGTGTCGAATGGGCATTGGTTGCTACACCGTGATGCTCGTACACCACATGCGGATACATTTTGAAGGATTCAGCATCAAACCGCTTGCCGGCAAATGGGTGGTCGCGGTCAACCACGCACGTCCACTCCAATGAAAGGACGTGCTGGTTGGGATGTGTGATGCCGAACGTGTCCGGCAGCAGAACCAAATCGATGCCTGGTCGCTCCACGAGTTCGTTCCGGGGCTGCCCTATGGGTTCGATCTGGATGACCACTCCCGGCGCATCCCGCATCAGTCGAGTGACCAACGGGGCCACAAGCAGTACCGCGGCTGCATTGGCAGTAGCGATACGGAAACGTCTCTGCGAGGTGCCAGGGTCAAAAGGAAGATGACCCAGGACTTCCCCTCGCGCGATCGCCAGCATACGCGACAGAGGCTCCTGCAATGAAGCTGCCCTGGGAGTCAGCTGCCACTCCCGTCCGACCCTGGTAAGAACGTCATCATCGAGCAGGCGTCGTAGCCGTCCGAGCATGTTGCTCATGGCCGACTGAGTGATTCCTAACTGCTCGCCAGCGCGGGTCACGTTTCGCTCAAAGAGCAGCGCCTCAAGAGCCACGAGCAGATTAAGATCGACGCCGTAAAGGTTTCGCGCCCTCTGCTCTTCGCTCAACTTTCCAACTTTCTGGTGTTCTTCCTGACGGCTCCGGCTTTGTCCGATGCTATCGGGCGGCGCCGGTCAAAGGGTGGCCCATCCCAGCTCGTTTGGCTGGGATGGGCCGGCTCTCGGAGGTGCCCCCTTTGGCCTGCCTTGCAGCAGAATCCCCTGGTGTACCTGAACTAGGCGTCCTTTGGGCTAGGGCTGGAACTCGCCACAATGGGATGTTCAGGCCCCGCAACGACGTCGTTACCGCGGGATATTTTGGACAGAACCAGCACGCTGATCGCGGAGACGGCAACCATTGCGACCAAGTACAGCGCGATCGCCTGGGAGGAAGCAGTAGCCGCGTAGATGGCAGTGGCGATCATAGGCGTCAGGCCACCGCCGAGGACAGAACCCATCTGGTACGACAGTGAGGCGCCCGTGTATCGCAGGTGTGTTGGGAATGAACGGGTGATGATTATGGCCTGGACCCCGACCGATAGCCCGATCGGCACAGCAAGAATCACAAGCGCCAAGAGGGCTCCGCCGATGGTTACGCCGTCGAACAACCAGAAGCACACGAAGACCGCGGCTGCGGAGAGGATCATGGCAAGAGTGAACAGTTTGACCGCCCCGACCCTGTCTGCGAGGTTTCCGGCGAAACCGGTAACGACAAGATAGACAACGGATGCAGCGATCAGCGAGCCAAGAAGCAGTTGCCGGTCCAGTCCCAATTGAACTCCGTATGAAAGGAGATACACGGAGAACAGGTACCCGAGGGCTGACGGCGCGAGGGAAACACCCATACCGCTGATCACGTTCTTCCATCCGCTGCGCAGTACCTCCAGGAGCGGCAGACGGCGGGTCGCGGAAGCAGCATTAACCTTCTCGAACTCCGGGCTTTCCTCGAGCTGCATTCGGATGAACAGCGCAACAATTACCATAAGGGCACTGAACACGAACGGAATCCGCCAGCCCCAGGCAGCGAACTGAGCAGGTGCAAGAACGGCGCCGATGATCAGGAAGACGGCGTTCGCCAGTATTATTCCAGCCGGGATTCCCATCTGCGGGAACGATGAATAGAAGGCGCGTTTACCCGGCGGGGCATGTTCGGTCGCCATCAGGACAGCGCCGCCCCACTCACCTCCCACACCAAGGCCCTGAACGAGGCGCAAGGTAATCAGCAGGATTGGCGCCGCAATTCCGATTTGTTCGAAATTGGGCAATAGGGCAATCAGGAAAGTCCCAACACCCATCAACATCAGGGAAAAGACCAGAGTACGCTTGCGACCCAGCCGGTCTCCAAAGTGACCAAACAGAATTCCGCCAACGGGGCGGGCGATAAATCCGGCCGCGAAGGTCCCGAATGATGCGATCAGTCCAGCTGTAGGCGAAAACGCGGGAAAAAATTGAGGGCCGAAAACAAAAGCTGCGGCGGCTCCGTAAATGAAGAAGTCGTACCACTCAATGGTCGTGCCGACGAACGTAGCAGCGGCGACTCTCCGTGCTCTCTTAGGCGCATCAGACGCCAAATTTGCCGTGTTCATAAATCTCCCTTGATTCAATCTCCCATAGGTGACGCGTGCGGTCACGCCGTCGGAGCTTCCGTTATTCACACAGGTCCATTCCGCGCGTGAATACATACTGAGCTAAAGTGAACGAGTGTGATCTTCGTCCTAACCAATTCAAGAACAGCATGCGTGTATATACAAGGATTCCTGCTTGGCGAATCGTGATGCCAGACATCACGGCCGTGAATGGTTCGTTTTGGGTCTCATGAAGCAGCGTCGTGAACCAGTGCCCTTTTTCGGCTGCCAGCCGTCCCTCTGGACATCACCGCGCCTCACCGACAGCCACCTCTCAATTCTCATACCAAGACGGACCGGAAAAACAACCAGCCCGCGGTCCCTACGGTCAGCTAACGGCAGGAAATCCCTGCGCCAAATATGAGGACAACCCCACGACCGATGGCAGTAAACAGGCTCTTTGGCAGCCGCTCCCCCGCCCGATTTCCAACGCCGATATCGCGCCTTCCGTCAACCTGCATGTTCTGGCGGGCGCTTCATGCGAGTAGAGCCGCCAACACGCCTACGGTTGCCTGAGGGTTCGAGTAGCGGAACTCCGACCAAGAGCGGTAGGCCGGAGTTCCGTGTCCAAAAGGTACACCCCGCCGTTGGAGTTCGCTAGGGATGTCACCGACAACTCAAGGGGCCACGAAACAAGGGGCAGCAAGAGGGTTTTCGTGACGTAGCCGGTTGGCTTCGTCCGGGGGAGTAGGACCGATAGCCGCCTTCCTGCGCTGGCGTCAGGATAGTGCGAAATTCCGTTTCATTGACAGTGGCTGTTGATGTTTTCAGATCCCACCCTGACAGCGGGAGAGGAAGGAAATCAGGCTGGGGAAGCTCGGAATAGTCGAATAGCCCTATGAATTTGGACTTGTTGAAGTCGGTCGGGGCCGCGGGTGGCTATGTCCCATATAGAGACTGGTCGCAACGTCGGAGAACAAGGGGAAGCTCCGCCTCCAGGCCAATGTTTTCCCATGTCACGCGGATTTAGACGTCAGGTTTGGGTGTACTTCAACCAGGTGACGCAACGCGAAACCTGCCAAGTTCTGCAGTCGTGTCTGTTTATCGCAAAGATGAGCAATTACTTGCCGTGAAGCGTTGTAGCCGACGAGCTCGTGGTGAGGTGCTACCTGATTTGCGCCTCCAGACGGCTGTTCGCCGTGCCAACGTGGTGGTAGCTTCGATTGAAGTAGACCAGCCCATGCCCGCCTTGCATCCGCACTTGCATTACCTCCGCGAAGATGACTGTGTGCGTGCCTACGTTTATGACTTCATGGATGGCGCAGTCCACATTGGCGACGGCGCATTCGAGCAGTGGGCTGCCCGTTTCACCGGGCGTCCATTCCGCTGCAGCGAATCTTTCGTCAAGGGAATTAACACTGCCAGCGAAGACGCTGGCAAGGGGTTGCTGTGAGGCAGAGAGAACATTGACGCAGAGCACTCCATTTCGCAACAGTGGCTTGTTCTGCATGCTGCTTTGATTCATGCAAACCAGCAGCATGGGCGGGTCGTCGGTGACGCTCGATACCGCTGTGGCCGTGAAGCCAAGGCGTCCGGCTACCCCCGAGGAAGTGATGACGCAGACGGCCGAGCTTAGATTTGCCATCGCGTCACGAAAGCTACCCTTCAAATCGTCAGGGCTGCTCATCGGGGGACCGTCACGAGGTCGGTGACACCGTGTCGTTCGGCGAAAGCCTGTGCTGCCCGCATGTCTTGTAGTGCGGGCACGATTGACTCCGGGTGAGGAAGACCGTAGTAAAGCTCATCGGCGGCAGTCGTGCTTTGCACTGCTGCATCGACAACAATCCGGGCTGCGGGTTTTAGCGGCTGTAAGAACAAGTTATTGTACTCGCACTGATTGCGCCCATAGTAGGACCAGATCAAGCTGTTCACCCTCGTCATCCAGCTTTCGTCGAATGCCTTGTCCCCATTCTCGGTGATTTGTTCGGCAAGGAACTTTCCACTCCGATTAGCGAAATTGCCGCCCTGCCCGCAGATTGGGTCGAAGGTGATGGCGGTATCGCCAATCGGCATGATCAGGCCGCCGGAAGGCAGGCGGCCGAATGCCTGGCGTACACCCGGCACGAAGCGGCCCGTCAGCCACCCGTTGGGGTCCTCGTGGACGAATTCGACGTCGTCAATGAAGTGACGCTCCCATGGTGCGAATTCTCGCGAAATCTGCTTGAAGATTTCCGTCGCCTCCACGCCGGTGCTAGCACCACCAAACCGGTCGAAGACGCCTCCCGGCTTCGCTTCAAGGAGCCATGCAAAGGTGTCGCCGGCGGTCTTGTGCATCCAAGGACCCCAAAAGAATTCTCCGGCGTCCGCGTAGAAGTTGAACTTCTGCGGGATGAGTTCCCAGCGGTCGGCGAACCATTCGCTGACATGTCGGCCCGACTTACTGCGGACTACACCCATGGCGAGATGGCGCTGAGGGGCGTCAAAGACGGAACGGGCCTCGTCGCGGGGGATCAGCTTGCCCAGGTCAGCCTTTCCGGCGGCGAGAACGGTGACGTCACTCTCGAGGGCGATGAGATCCGCTCGCGCCGGAGTGACGTTCTCAATCACCAATCGCCCACCCCGTGATTCCAGATCTGAAAGCCAGCGGCTGACGCGCATCCGCATGTCGATCCCGCAGCCCCGGCGTCCGTATTCGGTGAGGCCCTGGATGACCTGGGGCTCAGGGTCGCCGACAAATCGGGATCGGTCCATTAGGACGCCCTGGCCACCCATCATGTTCCCTGACCAGTGATCCATGTCGAGTTCACGCTCGATGTCTATCGAGGAAGCCCAAAGGTAGTTTGAACCAGTTGGCTTCGACTCGTCGAGCCACTGCTCCGGTGTCCGGTCGGAGTACACGGTCACATCGTGCCCATCGCGAAGTAGCGCGTAGGCGAGGATGCAGCCCGCAGGTCCGGAACCGATGATGCTGACTTTTGACATGAATCCTCCGAGGTATAAAACGCCTCGCCGCAGCGGAGGCGCAAGACAAATGATGTCTTTACTTAGAGACGTTAGACAACTTCTGACGCTTGTTTGAGGGAGTGAGTATGTGTTTACGTGATGTTTACGGGCTGCCCCTTCAGCGCTTACACGAGTCGATTTCCACGATGGTTAGTAGGCAGGGCCACGAGACCAGAGGTCAAGGCATCGTCTTATAAACCAGGTGGGGCGCCCAGGGAATGACCGGCATTAGCGAGATGGGGGTTTCGGGCGTTTAGCAAGGATTGAGGCGTAAGCGCCTGTGACACCGACGCCCACCAGCTTTCGACCCGCGGGCGTCCGTGGGTCGCGGTCGATATCGATCTTGTGTCCGTTGTAGCGATGAACGTTCGCCTCCTCGTCGTTTAGTCCCGGCGTTGAAGATGTCGAGGTTTCCGCCCATCTCTTCTGGTTGGACTGTCTTCGGAATAGCAATAATGCCCAGCCGAACGAGCCGGTGCAGCACGACTAAGGACGAACTTTTCCAATGCCAGGACTATGACCGTTAGGACTGGCTTGGCAAAGATGATGTTGCTTTGCCCTCCCGCTAACGGGAGAGAAGTGATGCCGGACGTCGTGAACAGCTCGGCGCAGTTGATCCCCCTGATGCTAGGGCGCGTCCAGCTGCGTCCTCACATTTGTATGCCGCGGCGGTATCGATCAATCGGTAACTCGTAAGCCGGAGCAGCGCCAACGGCTTAGCTTTGGTCCTCCAGGATCTATAAACGCCGAAGCCCAGGATTGGCATTTGACGAAACTGCTGCTGTGCCTACTTTGGGGCTGCGCTTCCTACCACGAGATTTTGGAGCTTGTTGCCAGCGTGAAGTGCTTTTAGGTTCCTACCGACCAACTCTGCTGCTCCCTGGGGCCTGTTCCCCGCAATATGCGGTGTGATGATGAGGTTTTTTAGTCTCCATAGTGGTGAGGTGGAGGGGAGAGGTTCGCTTTGAGCGACGTCGATGGCCGCACACCTCAGCTGTTTCTTTTCGAGAGCAGATATGAGAGCCGCTTCATCGACCGTCGAACCACGTCCTACATTGATGAAAACGGAGCCTTGGGGCAATGCAGCGAAAACGCTGCTGTTGAACAGCCTGTCGGTTCCCGCACTGGCGGGCACCAGCGAAATGAGAACGTTTGTGCTTCCTAGCAGTTCTCTGGCGGTATCTTCTGTCACCACCGGATAGCCGGCGCGGCTACCGGCCGTGCTTGCCACGCCAGTAACCTTTGCGCCAAGAAAGGTGAGAAGGGGAGCGAGCTTCGCGGCAATGGAACCAAATCCCCAAATCAGGACGCCCGCACCAGCGAGTGTGTAGTCGGCAGCGCTGTCCGGACTTGCCTGGTCATGAAGGTACTCGTTGTCCCACGTCGCGGATTGTTGGGCACGGTGGAGCCGGTCGAGCCTCCGGATGCAGGCGAGCAGGAGCGTAAGGGTGTGCTCGGCCACCGGCCCGTCATGAAGAGAACGCCCCGAACATACCTGTACCGACTCCGGAAAGCCGGCGGCGGTGACAGCGTCCGTCCCCGAGGCCAAGGCTTGCACCAGGCGCAGGCGTGTCAGGTGCTGGGCTGCGGCGGCCAGTTGTGCAGCAGGGTTCTGCCACACAACCAAAACCTCAGCGTCCCTGTCAGCCTCGGGTATTGGCGCATGAACGTCATAGACGATGAAGCGGTCTTCCGTTCCTCCTGTGAATGACTCCGGACTGACTGTTGAGGGGACCAGAACCTTCATAGCGTCTCACTTCTCCCTTTTTGGCGAATTGCCTTCAGACATATGACCTCTTGCATCGTACTCCTTAGACGTTTAGAGTGTGAGCATGAACACGTCAGATGAGTCCAGTCGGCAGCGCCGCTATTTGAATGTTGCCCAAGATCTGTTGCTGGCCATTACCAATGGCGAGTACGTAGCAGGGGAGCGGCTGCCCGCCCACACTGACATCGCCGCTAAGTATCAGGTTTCACGGCCGACTGCGCGGGAAGCGTTTCTAGCCTTGGAACTTGTGGGAGCAATTGAGGTCCGCCATGGTGACGGGACCTTTGTGCGGCGCGCTGCAAGGGTTGGCGGGACCGAGGGTTCCCCTCTCGATGTCCCTCCGCGGGAGCTGATTGAGACTCGCCTGTCGATTGAGCCTGTGGCCGCCAGCCTCGCCGCGACCCGGATTACACCTGAGCGGATATCCACCCTGGAAGGGTATCTGGACCGCCAGGCCGAACTTGTAGAGGATCCGAATGGGATTGCCGAGTTTGTCGCCTTGGGTCTTCAGTTCCACTCGGATCTGGCGCCGGGGTGCGGCAACTCAATCCTTTCGGGGATTATCGAGCAGCTGGTGAACATCGAGTCGCATCCACTGTGGGTCCTCGTCAACCAGCAAGGATTGCCGGACCCGGCTTCACGGCAGGTGCAAGTCGACGAGCACCGTGCCGTCCTCAAAGCAATCCGCGGCGGCGATCCAATATCCGCGGCCGAGGCCATGCGAAACCATCTTGGGCACCTGGACCGTGCCATTTTCATGAACGGAGGCGGCTCTCGTGCCTGACCAAACAATCCCTACGCCCTACGACCTTGTTGTCACCGGCGGCCTTATAGTCAACGCCACCGGATCCACCGAGGGGACCGTCCTTATCAAAGACGGGCGCATCGCAGGGATCCTCGACGGCGACGCGCCGTTGCCACCTCATACGCGACAGATCGACGCGACAGGTCAGCTGGTGCTCCCGGGCGGAGTCGATCCTCACTGCCACGTCGGGCAGGTGCTCGGCGAGTTCTCCATGCTGGACAGTCACGCTCAGGCAAGCATCGCAGCTCTGTGGGGCGGTACCACCACCATCATCGACTTCGCCATCCCGGAACCCGGCCAAACCCCGCTTCAGGCTGTGTACGAGAAGCGCAAGGCCGCTCAGGATACCCGGACAGACCTGGCCCTGCACGGTGGTGTTGTCGCCTGGGACAACACCACGCGGGATCAACTCCTGTCATTGGCTGAACTAGGTGTCCTCACGGTCAAGATGTTCACCACATATCGTGACGGGGTGATGGCCGGATTCGACACCATCGAAAAAGTCATGGAAGTCCTTGCCGGACTCGGTGGCGTGGCAATCATTCACGCCGAGGAAAACCACCTGGTCGAGCAGGCGCAAAACTACGAGCGGGAGCATGGGCGGGGCGACTCCCGACACCACGCCCTGACGCGGCCCGAAGCAGCTGAAGCAGCCGCCGTCTCCCGCGCTCTGGGGCTCGCGGCAAGCACTGGAGCGGCGGTCTACTTCGTGCACCAGACGACGCCGGATGTTGTGGATCTAGTTGCAGATGCCAGGTCCAAGGGCATCCGCGCCTATTCGGAGACCTGCCCGCACTACATTACTTTGGACGACAGCGTCTACGAAAGCGGGCGGCCAGAACTTTTCGTTTGCTGCCCGCCAATCCGCTCCGCTGCCGCGATGACTGGACTGAGGGACCGGACGATCAGGGGCATGGTTCACACCCTGGGATCTGATCACTGCTGCTACTCCAGCGCACAGAAGGAAAAGTACTCCCACGACGTGACATCGATGCCTAACGGGCTCCCTGGTGTCGAAAACCGCATGACGGTGTCCTTTGACACGCTCGTCGTGCACGGTGGGATGAGTGTCGAAAACTTCGTGGCGATGTCTTCAACAAATCCCGCGATCCTCAACGGCCTGAGGTCCAAGGGCTGGATAGGACCTGGCGCAGATGCAGACGTGGTCATCTTCGACCCCACGATAACCAAGGTCATTAGCGCGAAGACGCACCATATGAACTCTGACTATTCGCCGTACGAGGGCACTGAGTTTACCGGTTGGCCCACGGCGGTGATCAGCGCAGGACGCGTCGTTATTGACGATGACGGGTTCCACGATCCGGGGCCAGTTGGACGCCACCTTTCCTCCAAAGCCCAGCTCGACGCCGTCCCCCTCCTGGCGGCACGCGCGGTCGGCGGAACACAAACCATGATCACCGGATCCAACAAAGAGGAGCTCCTGGCATGACCCGAAAAGTGATTCTTGATGTGGACACAGGAACCGACGACGCAATCGCCATCATGTTGGCGGCCCAGTCCCGGCCATTGGATTTGGTCGCCTGCACCACGGTGTGGGGAAACCACGACGTTGACACCACGACAGAGAACACGCTGCGGACTCTCGACCTGATCGGCCGCCAAAACATTCCGGTGTACCGGGGACTCGGCAAGCCCTACGCACCCATCCCGTTCCTCTTCGAAGATCACGTTGACAGCGAACGGGAAGTCATTCACCCCCATGATTTCCCGGCGCCTACCACCACCCGACAGGCATCCCAGCAGCCAGCAGTGGAATGGCTGGTGGAAACTCTGCGGGCAACGACGGAGCAGATCACCCTGGTACCAGTGGCACCCTTGACGAACATCGCAGCAGCCATCACCCTGGACCCTCGGATCGTTCAGGCCATCGATGAGATCGTCATTATGGGCGGCGCGCATGCCCTGGGTAACGTTACGGCTTCAGCCGAAGCAAACATCTGGCATGACCCGGTCGCAGCAGACGTCGTCCTGCAGGCAGGCTTCGAACGTGTCGTGCTGGTACCCCTGGATGCAACCCATAAAGCCAACATGTCATTGCGTCACACCGCCGCCCTGCGGGCTATCGGCACTCCGGCCGCAGGTGTGGCTGCAGACATCGTCGAGCAGCGCATCCGTGGCTATAACGAAACACAGCCTCAGGCCGAACCTGATTCAGCTCCCGTGCACGATGCCCTCTGCATCGCGTACCTCTTAGACCCGGCCGTGGTTGACCTGGCGCCATACCACGTCGCCGTCGACACGGTCAGCCCGCTGGCTTTCGGCAAAACATTTGTCGATGTCGCCTCACGCACCCGCAAAAAGCCCAACGCATTTGTGGCGCTGGGCGCGGACGCGGACCTGTTCAACAAGCTTCTTTTCGAGGCACTGAGCGAAGGGAGATAGGCAGCTAGTCCTAACGCGGAGAGTGAATGCCTAGGAAACGAACACCCTCCCACGCCAGAAACAAGGAGTTACTTTGCACACCAACTTTACCTCACGACGGCGGACAAGCCGTCTGATTCTTACAACACTTGCGATTGGGGCCCTGGCCTCATCCGTGGTTGCCTGTTCACCGAGTTCCCCGGCCACCAGCGCCAACTGCCCCGACGGGTCAGCCAAGCTTAAGGTTCTGCGGTCCACGACAAACGTGCCCACGGACGCCCAGATGGCCGATTACACGTCCAAGACCAACGGGTGCGTCACCTTCGATGTAACCGATGTACCGTTCGGCCAGTACGCCGATAAGGTGAGTGTTCTCAGCTCCTCGGCCAATGCACCGGACATCTATGGCTACGACATGCCGGAGACCGCGAACTATGCCTCCAAAGGCGTGCTGCTTCCCCTCGATAATTACCTGCCTGAGGGGTGGAAGGACGACGTCCTGCCGGCAACCCTCACAGAGGGCAGCTACGAGGGCAAGGTTTACACCATGGGTGTGCAGCAGGACGCCCTCGGCCTGTACTACAACAAGACCCTGACTGACCAAGCAGGCATCACCGTCCCCACATCCCTGGACACAGCCTGGACGTGGGAACAGGCCCGCGATGCCATGCTGAAGTGCCAACAGGGGACCCCTGGCAGCCCAACGGTTTACGGGCTCGCACCGACGCAGTTGGGTTCGGGCACTCCGGGGCCGGTTTACAGCGATCTGCTGTATCTTCGCAGCGCCGGCGACCCTAAGGCGCCAAGTGACTCGTCAGCGTACAAGACTTTCTACGCCATCTCTCCAGACGGCAAAGAGGTCGACGGCTGGCTGAACACACCCGAAGCGGTTGAAGCGGCTGGCTTCTATCAGTCTCTGTATAACGGTGATAAGGCAGTCACCTCCAAAACCGGACGGCCAAATGCATTCCTGGACGGCAAAGCCTGCTTTGACATGTTCCACGCGGGGCAGGTCCAGCCCTTGAAGGACGCGAAGGTGCCATTCGACTGGGGTGTCGCACCGCTGCCCTACATCAAGACCCCGATCGTTCACACCGGCGCGATCACTGTCGCGGCGTCGGCAAAATCGAAGCAGGCAGATGCGGCCGCGAAGTTCGTGGTTGCCGTGAGCACGGGTTCGGCAGCCAAGGAATATAACCAGAAAAACGGCCGCCTCCCTACGCTGAACAGCGTTTACAAGGAACTGCCAGAATTCCAGGAGCCCCCGCAGAGTCTGTTCTACAACGAGCTGGAGAAGTGGGGTCAGCCGCGGCCGCCCACTACGCACTTCTCCCAGTACAGCCAGATCGTCGAGAACGCGCTTAAAAACATCGCCTATGGTGGCGACCCCAAGGACGAACTCGACCAGGCAGTGACTAAGCTGTCGCCGCTGATGTCCCGATAAGGAGAGCATCCATGTTATCCACGACGACGAGGCCCGTTCGTGGAGCTGGAAGGAAACGGTCGCGACGGGAATTACTCGTCGCGGCCGGCTTCCTGGCCCCGTTCCTCATCATCCTCGCAATATTCCAATACGTCCCCGTTGTACTCCTGATCAAAAACAGCCTTCTCAGTTACACGCTCATCAACCCCGACCTGCAGACATTCGTGGGGCTGGAGAACTTCGCCCGGATCTTCAGCGATCCAGCGGCTCTTCAAACGATAGGGGTCACGCTGATCTTCGCGGTAGGAATGGTCGTCCTGATCATTCCGATGGGCTTCCTCCTGGCTACTTATCTCAATCAGCCCCTTCCAGGCAGGGGAATTCTTCGGACAGCCGTGTTCCTCCCGGTCATTACCTCATCGGTTGTGGTCGCAACGCTATGGAATTTCCTGCTGGCCAACGAAGGACTCGTCAACGCGGTGCTGAATTCTTTGGGGTTTGGTACCGCCTCGTTCCTAACCGACCAGGCTTTGGCTTTGCCGTCGATCATCATCATGAGCGTTTGGCAGCAAGTTGGGATGGCCGCCATCCTTTACCTCGGCGGTTTGCAGTCTATTCCCGGGGACGTAATGGAGGCATCGGTCCTCGACGGTGCAGGGGGGCTGAAGCGGACATTTTTGATCGTGATCCCGCTCCTGTCCAGGACGACGGTGATGGTCGTGGTCATCATGACTGTCTTTGCGCTTCAGTCGTTCACTCCGGCCTACGTCATGACCCAAGGTGCCCCGGGGGGCACCACTAACCTGATCGTTTACGAGATCTATAAACAGGCTTTCACGCTGCAGGACCCGGGCTTCGCGTCCGCCTTGTCCGTTCTGCTGTTGGCCGGAGCCATCACCATCAGCCTCGTTCAAATGAGACTTCTCCGAACCCGATGGGACTACTGAGATGACACAGCTGACATCGCAACGCGTGTCGGACGACGCCGGAGCCGGGGACGGCACCCGCGCGAACGACGACAGAACCGGCCGGAGTCGGGTGCCCGTCCGGCTTTGGCAGCGGATCTGGACAACGGTCGTCGTCATTGCAATCCTGATAGCTTTCGTCCTGCCCTACGAATGGATGTTCGTCTCAGGCCTGAAGAGCCAATCGAGCATCTTCGCGGACATCAGTCCGCTTAGTTGGAAGACGTTTGTCCCACTCGCTGTGACATTCGAGAACCTCCAGGAACTGTTCGTTGACCGGGGCGTCGGCCGCGCCCTGTTGAACTCGTTCCTGGTCGCCGCATTCCAAGTGGTGGCCTCACTAATACTGTGCACCTTGGCGGCCTATGCGCTGACCAGAATCGCCTTCAAGGGCCGCAATGCGGTGTTCGCAATCATCCTTGCCACGTTCATGCTTCCGGCCGAAGCGCTCGTCGTTCCGCTGTATCAGCTGATTTCCGCAATGAGCCTGCAGGACACCCTTCTCGCCGTGGGCGTTCCCTGGATCGCCAGCGCGTTCGGGTTGTTCCTGCTCCGTCAGTCCTTCGAAGCGGTTCCGCTGGAACTGGACGAAGCGGCCAAACTTGACGGCGCCGGCCACTTCCGGATTTTCTGGTCGGTCATTCTCCCTGTGGTTCGGGTCGACCTCGTGACGTTTGTGCTGATGATTTTCCTGTTCTCCTGGAACGGTTTCCTTTGGCCCCTCGTAGCCATCCAGAGCACCGAGAACACCCTTGTGCAGGTAGCCGTCGCCCAGTCCGTTTCTCCCGGGGCACTGCCAAACTGGGGCCTGACATTCGCGGGCGCCTCCGTGGCCACCATCCCCCTGCTAATTCTGTTCATCTTCCTTCAACGGCTCTTCATCCCCGGGCTTGCCCGTACCGGACTGAAGTAAGCCCGATACCCATCTACCTCCAAGGAACAAAAAAGTGACCAAGAAAATCATTCTCGACGTTGACCCCGGACACGATGACGCCATCGCCATCCTGCTCGCGCAGGGAAACCCTGACGTTGAACTGGCGGCCATCACCTCTGTCGCCGGCAACCAGGTCCTGGCCAAGACAACCTACAACGCACAGCGAGTCGCCACGCTCGTCGGCGCTACGAACATTCCGATTGCAGCCGGCGCGGAATTCCCCCTGGTGCGCGAACAGATCACCGACGGCGAAGTGATCGCCGGATCCGTCCATGGTGTCTCCGGTCTGGACGGCCCGGAGCTGCCGGAACCCGCGATGGAGCTCGACGCCCGCCATGCCGCACAACTCATCGTTGACCTCGTGATGGCAGGGGAGCAGGACGAGTACACGCTCGTTCCCACCGGTCCTCTGACCAACATTGCCCTGGCGATGCGGCTGGAACCGAAGATCATTGGCCGTGTAAAGGAAGTCGTCCTGATGGGCGGGGCCTACACGCAGGGGAACGCCACGCCCGCGGCCGAGTTCAACATCCTCGCCGACCCGGAAGCGGCTGCAGCCGTTTTCGCCGCCAAGTGGCAGGTAACAATGGTCGGCCTGGACCTCACGCACCAGGCAGTTGCCACCCCTGAAGTGAAGGAACGGATCCGCGCGATCGGGACGCCCATCTCCCAGGTAGTGGTCGAATGGCTCGACTTCTTCGGCGCAAACTACGACTCTGTATGGAAGATGCCGTACCCGCCCATCCACGACGCCTGCGCAGTCGCCCGCGTCATCAACCCCTCCATTGTCGGGGTGAAAGAAGCCTTCATCGCTGTCGAAACGCAGGGTAAATGGACTTACGGCGAAACCGTCACCGACTTCCTGGGCGCCTACGGCCTGCCATTCAACAACCTCGCCGCCACCACTTTGGACTTTGACGCTTTCTGGGATCTCATCATCGACGCCATCAAGCAAGTCAGCTGACTGATTACCCCTGTCCGTCCCGGCCTGCGCCTCGGCAGGCCGGGACGGCACCCTTTTGCTCGCTTACAGAAAGGCATGACCCCATGCGCCTCGCAGGCCGCACAGCAATTGTCACCGGAAGCTCCTCCGGAATCGGGCGGGCCATCGCTGTCCGCTTCGCCCGCGAGGGGGCGAATGTCGTGGTCAGCGACATCCGGGAAAGCCCGATTTGGAGCGGTGACGACGAAAGGCCCACCGCCGACCTCATCACCGCTGAAAACGGCAGCGCCGTATTCCAGCAGACTGATGTCTCGGACGCTGTCGCCGTCGACAGGCTCGTGAACCGCGCCGTTGACGAGTACGGGCGCCTGGACATCCTCGTCAACAACGCCGGCCTTGTCTTCTCCTCCTCCGTGCTCAACACCAGTGAAGAAGACTGGGACCGCTTGATGGACGTGAATCTTCGGGGTCAGTTTCTCAGCTGTAAACGCGGAATCGGCCAAATGATTGACCAGGAGCCCATCGGTGAAGTCCGCGGCCGGGTGATCAACGTGGCCTCCCAGCACGGACTCGTGGGTCCTCCTGATTTCTTTGCCTATGCGGTCAGTAAAGGCGGAATGATCCAGATGACCCGGCAGCTCGCCGTCGACTACGCCAAACATGGAATTATCGTCAACGGCATCGCCCCGGGGCGTATCATCACCGGCACCCATCCCGGTGAGGTTGACATGACCGACCCCGTCCTCGAGTACTCCCGGTCCCGCACGCCCTTCCCAAGGCTGGGCCGGGCTGAAGACGTCGCGGGCGCCGCCCTGTTCCTGGCATCAGATGACTGCAGCTACATCTCGGGACATAACCTGCTGGTTGACGGCGGATGGATGGCGTACTGATGACAACGCTTACAGGACCGCAGCGTGACCTGGTGGGCTACGGTGCACACATCCCGAAAGTCACCTGGCCGGACAATGCAAACATTGCAGTTAACATCGTGGTGAACTACGAGGAAGGTTCCGAGTACTCCCACGCTGCAGGAGACGGTGAGAACGACGTGCTGGGCGACTCCGGCTACCGGTTTCCGGCGCACGTGCGCGACCTGGCGCAGGAGTCGATGTACGAGTACGGGAGCAGGGCCGGAATCTGGCGGCTCCTGAGGCTCTTCGACGAGCTTCACGTGCCGGCAACTTTCTTCGGCTGCGCCGTGGCCTTTGAGAAGAATCCCGCCGTCGCCGCCTACGCCAGCCGAGCAGGCCACGACCTGGTCTCCCACGGCTGGCGATGGGAAGAACATTGGCGCCTGAGCCGGGACGAGGAACGCGAACACATCCGCCTGGCCGTGGAATCCTTTGAAAAGACCTGGGGGAGCCGGCCCACCGGCTGGTACTGCCGGTACGGGCCGTCCGTGAACACCCGGGAGCTTGTCGTCGAAGAAGGAGGCTTCGACTTCGACTGCGACGCCTATAACGACGACCTTCCGTACTTCACCACGGTCAACGGCAAGGAACACCTCGTCGTACCGTATTCCCAGACCTACAACGATTCCCAGGGGTCCAAAAACCCCTCGGAGTTCCTGGACTACATCAAACGCGCCTTCGACGAACTGTGGCTCGAAGGCGAACGCGGCTTCCCCAAGATGATGTCCATCGGGCTGCACCCAAGGCTGGTGGGCCAAGCCGCCCGCACCTCGGCCTTGCGCGAGTTCATCACCTACGCCCAGCAAAGGGGCGGCGTCTGGTTCGCACGGCGAAACGATATCGCAGACTGGTGGTCCACACACCACCAGGACTTCCCGCTCGTCGACAGCCTGCGGGCGTCTTGCTGACCGGCGAACGGGTTCCATACCGGTCACGCTGGCGTTCGGTGTGGGAAACCCTCGAAAGCGAGGGGCTGGACGCACTCGTCATCCACGGCCGAGGACAGGTCGCCCATTACGGCAACATCACGCACCTCACCGGGCACATCCCCGCTAACAAGGGATTGTTCGTTGTCGTTGCCCGGGGCCGGGCGCCAGAAGTCATCGCCTCCACGGCCCAGGCTGCCCGCTACGTGCTCATGGACCAGTCTCTGGCGCCTGGAGTTGTCGTCCGCGCCCCAGGCAACGGCCCCAAGGCAACGCTGTATAAGGAAATCGCGGCAGCCACGGGACCCGGGACCGTGGGTCTGGCCGCTTCAGATAAGAATGGTCTGCCCCACAAAGACCACGGCGGGATCCTCGCGGCCCTGGAGCCCGGGGCTGAGGTCAGCGACGCCTTCGGCATTCTGGAATCACTGCGACGGCAACCGGAAAGAACCAAAACACAACAGCTCCGCCGTTCCATGGCCAGGGCTGAGGGCGCAATGGAAGCCGCTGCACACCAGCTGGGCAGCGACGGCACCGAAGCAGCCGTCGCCGGTGCTATCGCGCAGTATCTCCGTTCCCACGGCTCGGTATTTGACATCATTCATGTCGCCGCCAACGAGTTCCATGGCCAGCCCCCCGGCGACAGGCCCATCCTGGACGGCGACCTGGTCACTGTCTTCATCGAAACCGCCGCGGCCGACGGGCACTGGGTCGAACTCGGTGCATTGTTCGCCGTGGGGAACGTGCCCACCCAACGCCTCATCTTGGCCGGACAGGCCGTTAAGGCTCTTGATGGTGCCGCGAGCCACCTCCATGGCGGACACCCAGCCAGCGCCGTCGCGGAATTCCTGACCGGGCAGGGGCGCCACGCCATCGGCTTCGGACACTGCCTTGGCCTGGATGAGATACCCCTACCCGTCACCAATGACTCCGCGTGGACACTGCTCGACGGTGAGGCCATCGCCTTGCACCCGAGCCCCCTAGGTGAGGACGGGCAGGAGGCAGCCGGGGTCGCCAACACCTACCTCGTGGGTGAGGCCGGCGGTCTCCCCTTATCCGATTACCCCAAAACAGTGCGGCGGATCAGCCGCTCACACCCGCTACCACCCAAGAAGGAACCATGACAGATTTCAAGACCGCGGTTATCACAGGTGCCGCGAGCGGCATCGGCCGTGCCACCGCAGTGGCTTTTGCGAGGGCTGGAATCCGATCCGTCATCGGGGCGTTCCCTGGCGACCCCCATGACCCGTACGAGAGCTTGAACCTTGTGAAAGAAGCCGGGGGAGAAGGGGTCGTCCACGAACTCGACGTACGCAGTGCCGACGAGGTGGATAGGTTCGCCCAGCGCGCGGTCGACGAATGGGGGCGCCTTGACATAGCAGTCGCCAACGCAGGAATCGTCCGGTTGCACCCGCTGGACGAACTAACCGACGATGCCTGGAACGACCTGATGTCGGTCGACTTGGGTGGGGTCATGCGCCTCTTCCGCAGCGCCGCCTCCCGCATGGACCACGGCGGCGCCCTGGTGGGCATTTCTTCCATCTCCGGAGGCGTCTACGGGTGGGCCGACCACGCCCACTACACGGCAGCCAAAGCAGGGGTCCTGGGCCTCTGCAAGGCCCTCGCGGTGGAACTGGCTCCCCGCGGAATCCGGGTCAACTCCATCGTTCCAGGCGTTATCGACACAGCTCAGACCCAGGACAGCACGAATTCATTCGGCCGCGAAGGCCTTGCAACGGCAGGAACGAAAATCCCGATCGGACGGGTAGGACGCCCTGAGGAAATTGCCCATGCTGTCAGGTTCTTGAGCAGCGATGAAGCCAGCTACGTAACCGGGCAGCACCTGGTCGTCGACGGCGGGCTGACTGTCTTTATGCCGGTTTCCTGACGCGTCCATAGCGGTCTAAGACAGAAAGGCGTAAGACAAATGCCCGACGTGAAAGTACTGGTCGTGGGGTCGATGAATGCCGACCTAACGACCACAGTCGGGGGGTTCCCTTCCCCCGGCGAAACTGTCCTGGGGACCGACCTCAGGACAGAACCCGGCGGCAAATCCTCTAATCAGGCAACCGCGGCCGCACTCCTCGGAGCGGACGTGAGCCTGGTCGGTGTGGTGGGTGCGGACGAACTGGGTGACCGGCTCATTATTGAGGCCGCGGCAAAAGGCGTCGACACCTCCCGGGTCAGACGAAGCCCCGACAAAAGCACCGGCGCAGCGATGATCGCAGTGAACCAGGACGGCGAAAACACCATCATCGTTTCCCCTGGCGCCAACTCCACCCTCGCACCTGAGGACCTCCCCGACGTGGACCTCGAAGGCGGCCCCATCGTTGTGATGGCACTTGAAGTGCCCCTTCCAACAGTTATCTCCGTCGCGGAACGCGCCGCGTCCGCCCGCGCACACGTCCTTCTCAACGCTTCGCCGATGCAAGTACTCCCGGCCCAGCTCCTTGGGAACGTTGAGGTGCTCATCATCAATGAAGGCGAGATGCTCGCGCTGCTCGGGGAGCAGGACCTGGGTCAAGGGTGGGACTACTACGCCCGCAGAGTCCTGGACCTGGGATCGAAGTGCGCAATCGTGACCAGAGGCAAGACGGGAGCCGTGGTCTTTGAACCCGGGTATCAGGCACCCACCGTAACCTGCATCGGCGCCGTCCAGGTCACTGCCGTTGACACCACAGGATGCGGAGACGCTTTCATGGGCGCTGTCGCTGCCGAGCTGGCGGCCGGACGCACCCTGGTTGAGGCGGCCAGAACCGGTGCCCTGGCGGGGGCATGGGCTGCCCAAAACCGGGGCGCTCAGGCGTCTTATGGAAGGCGCAATGACCTCCAAATCCTTCTCTCGGCAGCGAGCCTACAACCATGAGCCAGCTTATTGCTTCACGGCCGGCGCGGATTCTTATCGCTCCGGATTCCTACAAAGGTTCAGCTACTGCGGAGGCTGTTGCTCGCAATATTGCCCTCGGCTGGTCTTCCGTGCGCGGACAGGACCACATCCAGTTGGCACCCATGGCCGATGGCGGCGAAGGCACGATCGATGCGCTGAAGTCGATATATCCGTCTGCGGACCGGCGTCCGATCCGCGTCGCAGGTCCCGGCGGGCAGCCAGTTGAAGCCGAATGGCTTTACCTGCCGCCGGCCTTCGGCTCTCGGGGAAGCACAGGGGTCGTGGAGCTGGCGTCAACCAGCGGCATTACCCTTTTGGAGCACCTGAGTCCCCTCGATGCCCAAAGCACCGGGTTCGGGCAGGCGATCGTTGCTGCTCTGGAGGCGGGAGTTTCGAGGCTTGTCCTGGGCATCGGTGGAAGCGCATGCACAGATGGTGGTGCCGGGATGCTGCAGGAACTGGGCTATCGGTTCCTTGATAAAAACGACAAACCGATCCGCCCCGGGAACAGGGGACTCTCAGATGCCGTATGTGTTGATGCGTCCGCGGTTTTGCCGTTGCCCGAGAACGGCGTGGTGGTCCTGACGGACGTGACCAATCCGCTCACCGGGCCGAACGGCTCAGCAGCTGTCTTTGCGCCTCAGAAAGGTGCATCCAGGCAAGACATTCCTCTCATGGATTCCGCACTCGAGCATTTTGCGGCGTTATTCAGTATCGATCCTCAAACCACTGGTGCCGGTGCGGCTGGCGGGACGGGGTTCGGCCTCATGGTCTGGGGCGCGGACATGAAGTCTGGGGCTGAAGAGATTGCATCACTCCTGAACCTGCCGTCGCGCGTCAAACATGCGGATCTCCTCATCACCGGGGAAGGGCGATTTGATCGGCAGTCGGACCTCGGAAAAGTAGTGGGTCAATTGCGCCGTACGGCCGCTGCGTTTGACGTGCCGGTTGCCCTTGTCGCCGGTGCCATCGGCTCGGAAACGGAAGGATTTTCGAACGCCATCTCCCTGTCGGACCTCGCGGGGGATTCCAGATCCGCCATGGCCGATCCGGAGACGTACCTGAGGATCGCCGGCGCCGAACTTGCCTCCAGCTTTGCAGCCAGCTCGTAACGGCTGCGATTACCGCGGGCCGCACGGGCGGGAACAGCAAGCTCCCCTCTAACCGCGGCGGTGCCCACAGCCTCAAGAGACTTAGTCCCCGTTGGCTCGTGAGTCTTTAAGTGCTCGTTTGCGATTCGATGCTGGTCGTTCCTTTCTGGAACGGAACAGCCCTGCGCAGGCGACGATGCACCAGATGGAATTTAGAGCCACTACGGACCAGGCGTGGGCTTGTGCCGTGGTGATCGCCAGAAGGAACGCGCCGGCGGCGTTGAGTGCTTGATATTGGTACCCGTCGGACTCAATGCGTTTGACGGTGAGGAGCCCGAAGGAAAGCAGCAACGCGACGGTTCCGACCCAGCCAAGTACGTTGGCGACAAGTTCAACCATTCTGCCCAACCGGGAATTCGAGGATTACGTGAGTGCTCGCGCCTTCTCTGCGGCATCCCGGCTCAGCCCGAACAGTTTGGGCGGAACCGGTCACCGCGGTCTGCAGCATGTTGATATTCATCGGATCTGCAGGCTGGCCAAGGACGTCAAGCAAGCCGCTGTCCGCGCGCGGTCCGCGTAGCTGGCCTGCGCGCCGTGTCCGGTCGCCGCGATGCTTGCTACGCAGCTGGCTAAACGGCAGGCGTCCAAGAGCGGTGTTCCGGAGGCCAATGCCGCAAGGACCGTCCCGAAGAAAGCGTCACCGCAGCCGGTGGTATCAATAGCATCCGTGGGGATGGCAGGAACTACTGTTGTGCTGGCGCCTTCGATGACAAGGGACCCGCGGGGTCCCAGAGTGATCACAGCTTGTTCAACGCCAAGCTGGGACAAACCGGCAGCAATCCTGCCTTGGTCGTCACTGTCGAAGTCATTCAGCCCCGAAGCGACATGGGGGGGCAGCAAGTCTGCCAGTTCGTTCTCGTTCACGATCAGCACGTCGGTCAGACGCAGGAGTTCGGCGGGAACACTGCGATAAGGCGAGAGGTTTAGGAGAACGAGAGTGCCACTGGCCGCGGCCAGCCGCGCGGCGGCCAGCGCTCCGGTTATCGGCGTCTCCAGGCACAGGCCGAGTACTTTGGCCTGCCTTACGGCATCTGCGTGGTCGTTCACCAGTGCGTCGGTGACATCGTTGTTGGCCCCAGGGGAAATAACGATGGTGTTTTCCGCGCTGTTATCAACGACAACAACTGCCGTGCCGGTCTCAGAAGAAGACTGCACGCAGTCGGTCAGGACCACGCCGGCCCGGTGCATGGATGCCCGGAGCAGTTCACCGTGATGGTCTTCGCCTACAGCGCCAACGAACTTGACGCTGGCTCCCAGCAGCGCTGCCTGCACTGCCTGGTTTGCGGACTTTCCTCCGGGAAGGACGCGAACCGGGGTGCCAAGGACCGTCTGACCTGGACGGGGGAGGGTCTCTGTGTGGACGGTGAGATCAGCGTTGGCCGAGCCGACCACGGTGACTCTTCCATGGATATGTTCCAGTGCCCTGGCGAGATAAATGTCGGTGGGCAGAGAGGTTACTGGGGCCATGCTGGGCACGCTCCTCTGTGTGATAGCCAGTGGGTGGAGATGGGTGGGCGGCGGGGACACGAATAGTTCCCGCCGCCAGCATCGAGTTTCGAATCCGTATGACTAGCTGCGGCCAGCCTGCGGTTTTGGTATTAGGAAGCTGGAGGCAAAGGCCAACAGGAGAATGGCTGCACCAGTGATGATGCCTCCGGTGTATCCGGCTTCAATTCCACCGTGCTCATGAAGGGCAGTCTGAACGAGGGGCAGAACAACAAATGACAGCCCTGCCCCGAGGTTGAATGCACCTGCGTTCAGTCCCGGCAGATACCCGGGGTTGTCCGATGGTGAAAGGACCACGCACAGTCCGTTGAGCATGATGTTTGCCATGCCTGCGTACGCAATTCCGACCAGAATCGATATCCCGGTCAAAAGCGGCAGATTTTCCGACTTGATCATAGCCAGGGTCAGCACCACGCCGACGACACTGCAGAACAATCCGACCTGCAGAACGCGCTTGTACTCGAACTTGCCCGCCAGGTATCCCGACACGGGTCCCATCGCCAGTCCTGCCAGCGCATAGGGCGTCAGAGTGACGAATGGAGCAAGCGAGGCGCTTAGGCCAGCCCCTGACTCGGTATCCTGCGCTATGGCCGGGACGATCTGGTTCATCACAGCAAACACGCCGGTCAACGTCAGCAGCGTCGTGAGCAGCAGACCCCAAGTGGCCCGGCTCCGAAGGTACTTGATCGTCACCAGGGGATGGGCAACTTTGGACTCGGTCTTCCAGAACGCGACAAAAGCGATCACGGCCACCACTGCCAGAACCCCAATTAGTCCCCAGTTGGTGTTCGCCAAGGCAGCCAGTTCGTTAAAGACGAGGTAAATGCTGCCAACCGCGACGACCAGCAGAATGGTGCCGATCCAGTCCATGGGCGGTGGATCCGCGACTGTGGACTCGTTGGCCATTAGCCGCAGCGCCAAGGCCGCGAAGAGGGCAACAACAGCCATTGACCAGAAGATTGAGGAGAACCCGAAATTCTCTGAGAGCCAACCGCCAGCGATGGCGTCCACGCCGGCGATTCCGCCGTTGACGGAGGTGATGATGCCCAGCAGCAGCGCATACTTCCTGGGATCGGTTACGTGTGTGCGCAAAAGGATCAGGCACATGACCACAACAGGGCCTGCCACGCCTTGAACGATGCGGCCAACGAAAAGCCATGTGACGTCCGTTGCCATGGCACTGATCACGCAGCCAATTCCGGTGACGAGGAGCATCAAGGTGAGCACTCGGCGGCGGCCGCGAAGATCAGCCAACCGGGGAAGGAACAGGGAGAAAACAGCGGCAGAGGCGAAAAATGCCGTCTGGGTGAGGCCGATCTGCGCCGTAGTTGCGTGCAGCTGAGTTTCCATGCCCTTCAATGCCGGTGAAAGCATCGAGGCGTTGAGCTGAAACGCAAAGCAGGCCGAAAGCAGAGCGAACATCAGCGCCGCCGTGCTCTTGCGCTTCAGGACGACAATCTGGCCTGACACCAACACTTCATGGGGACCAAGCCGGGCTTCTGTTCGCTCCAGGGTGTCCTCGGCGCCCTTAGCCATTGGAGTTGTCCTTGCCCAGTCGAGCGATGGCATCGATGACCAAATCCCAGAACCGATCCGCATCCAGGGTCATGGCCGCCTGGGTGTGGCAATCCGCGGGGATGTGGGCCGGACGCAGCTCCGTTACGGTCATGCCCAGGGTATAGTCGCCGCGGGTTTCGACCACGATAGGTGCACGGACCGTACCAACGATGGACGGATCTATAACGCGGGCCACTGCTACCGGATCGTGGACCGGGGGAAAATCGAAGCCTTGGGCATCGTGGTAGGCCTTGCGGAAAAAGCCAAAGAGTCCAAGGACAAACTCGGACAGGGGGGTGTCCAATGCCTTGATCCGCTCGGCTACTTCATCCGTTGCCAGGGCCTGGTGGGTGACGTCCAGACCGCACATGGTGACCTCCCACGGAGCGTCGAACACCATGGCCGCGGCCTCCGGATCGATCTTGATGTTGAATTCCGCAACCGCAGACCAGTTCCCGACGTGAACGCCGCCGCCCATCAGAACGACTTCCTTCACGCGGTCGATGATCTGCGGCTCCTTACGCATGGCCATCGCAATATTTGTCAGAGGTCCGGTGGGAACGAGCGTGATGGTCTTCGGCTCCGCTTCCATGATGGTGTCGATGATGAGGTCAACGCCGTGACGAGGGTCGAGCTCCATTGCCGGTTCGGGCAGCACGACACCGTCCAGCCCCGACTCGCCGTGAACGTCGGCGTCTTCGCCTTCGCGCATCAAGGGGTGGGCGCAGCCGGCAGCGATCGGGACGCCGGTGATTCCCGCAATCGTCAGCACGCCCAGGGCATTCTTAGTCGTCTTCTCAAGTACGGCGTTGCCGCCCACCGTCGTTACGGCCACAAGTTCCACATCCGGGTTCCCGTGGGCGAGCATCAGCGCAATCGCGTCGTCGTGTCCGGGATCGCAGTCCAGAATGATCTTGGTCATTGTTTTCCTCTTTCTGTTTTTTCACATCAGCGGTGATGGGTGAGTTGGGCAGGCCTGAAGTGGCCATAGGCATGAGGGAGAGACTTCAGTCCCGGGCATGTGGGATGGGATGGGTTGCGTCACCGGCATCCAGAGCATTTGTACCCATGTACGCAGGCAGGTTCCTCTGTCTGGAATTAGGGCGGGTGCCGTTCGCGTTCCGGCAATACCTTAGGGCGATGATCCCGGGGCCGTCATGGGGCCGGGGTTGTGGCGGTGCCGCGGTCCGGTCGGCTTCAGGTAGGTTGGACGGTACTCAAACTCGTGCCTTGCGACAGACGCGAGCCGCGTCCAGCTCCGCCGTCGAAGCCATTTGCACCGCCGGAACCCGCCCCGTTAGCAACCACGGGGTGGGGGTTGCTGCCGTCATTTTCTCTACCATCTGCTACCTCATTGTCTCAGTGCGTAATCGATTACGCAAGCGCTTTATAAGCGTAAGGACGGCGGGGTATGCTGTCAAACGGATCCTTGGGGGAGTTCGTTATCAGGCTTTTCGAGAAGGCTTAGCTCTGCGATGGATGGCCGCCCCCATGTCTTTGCCCAGGCCTTCAGCCGCGGGCACAAAGGGCCGCGGCTGAATGGAAGCCGTATCTGGTCAGAGGTGGGCGATTACGCGGGCTTGGAAAGGAATCAACAGAGCATGCCGGCCGTGACTTTGAATGATGTGGCTATTGCTGCGGGTGTTTCCGTCGGCACAGCTTCACGGGCCATGACCGGCCGCGGCCGAGTGTCGGCGGAAACAATTGAGCACGTCAGGGCTGTGGCAAGCGGACTGGGTTATAAGCCGAATGTGATTGGCCAGGCTCTGCGTCGCGGCAGCTCGAACACGGTGGGCATGGTTGTGCCGCATATCGAGAACCCGTTCTTCGCCGAGCTAATTCGTGCGGTGGAATCCGGCCTCCACGACAAGGGGTATCAGCTTATAGTGGCGGATTCCCATGCAGACACCGAAGCTGAAGAGCGGCGGCTGGGTCTTCTGCTGGCCAGACAAGTCGACGGCATATTAGTCGTTCCTGCCTGTTATGGTCAGTCCGCCGCTGCCGTTGTTGCCACCGCTGGAGAAGTTCCCCTGGTGCAGCTGGACCGCCGTGCCGGCGAGGACACCGCAGACTACGTCGGCGTGGATAACAGGGCCGGCATGACACTTATCGCGGAGCATCTGGCAGCCCAAGGTGTCCGAACTGTCCAATTTGTCGGAGGCGACGACGCGACAAGTCCCGGTACGGAACGAGCCGAAGCCTTCCAGGAAATCGCTGCAACCGTGGGCCTGGATCTCGTCGGAATTTTCCGCCACCAGTTCACGTACGAAACAGGCACACAGGCAATGAGCATCCAAGACCCTATTCCTGACGCCATAGTCTGCGGGGACGACTTGATTGCACTTGGCGCCTACGGGCAACTTCGAAGAGCTGGCGTCGACGTACCCGGCAGAACCAAAGTGACAGGCTTCGATGGAACTGTCCTTTCAACAATCGTGGAACCGTCATTGACGACAATCAAGCAGCCCCTGGAACAGATTTCAAATGCAGCAATCGAAGCGCTTGTCCGCCGCATGCGTGGACACATCCGGCCGACATTCGTCAATGAACAGTTCGAACCGCGCCTCCAGACGGGCGGAACCACTCAACTCCTGCCCGGAAACACAACAGCCCTTGCTTAGTGAATAGACGGCAGTTCAAGCACTTGCCTCGACGAGATCAAGAAGGTTAGGTCCCATGCCCCGTGAATTCCCGGCAGCGGTTAGAAGATTTATACAAGCACACGGCCGAGCGCCTGTCGTGTTGGTGGACATGGACGAGGTCTTGTGCCGCTGGGAAGAACAATTCGTTGCCTCTCATCGGCGGCTGTTTCCCCACCTTTTAATCGCCGAAGCGGGGCAACGGGAAAGCTTCGATCTATTTGCAGGTCTAACGACCGAAGAACAACAGGCAACTGCAACGGTCCTCGATGAGCCTGGCTTCTTTGCAGGAATGCTGCCGGTTAAGGGCGCACTCGCCGCCGTCGAAGAGATGCTCGCCGCTGGTGTTGACGTCGCATTATGCACAAGTCCCTGGCTAAGTAATGCAACGTGTGCCTCAGACAAGCTTCGATGGGTGCAGCGCTACCTGGGGCCCGCGATGGCTGAGGCTACCGTCATTACGCGGGATAAGACCCGGGTCCGGGGTGATGTCCTCATCGATGACAAACCGTTCGTTACCGGTCAAGCACAACCAGAGTGGGACCTAGTCCGCTTTACCTACCATTACAACCGACATCTGCCTGGTCCCCGCATAGACGGATGGTCAGACTGGCAACCAGTGCTGAGCAAGATTCTGGACATGCGAACACAGCGGGCAGAAGCCGCCCAGATTGAATCGCCATTGCCATCGCTGTCCTGATTTTCTCCCCAGAAAGCTCAATCGGGCAGCCCGGCGGCCCTCGCGACCAGGTGGTGCGGCGCCGCCCTCGCCAGCGGTGGATCATCAGAGGCGCTAATAGAACTCGCCAGAGCCGGTTGGAGCAAAAGACGACTCAGTCGCAGGACTGAGTCAATTCTGCAACGAGAAACGCTCGGGACTGGAGGGTCTGAGCGAGTCAACGTACCGAGGAGGGAATGTCGGGCTCGTACCGAGAGACTCAGTTCGTCGAAGAACGGGAGTGCTCAAAAGCTACCGCTACTCACGTTGTTTAGGGCGCCGATAGGGCACCTTCCGTCAGATTGGGGTGTACCTATTTCGCCACAACTTTCGACGCTAGACCGGTTGAGGATTCCTAATGATTCGGCCCGTGAAAAAGCTAAGCGCCACTGGGCGGGGGAGTGGTTTAGGGATTGGCGTGCACAGATGTGCTCTTACGGATCACTGGTTCGGGTTCCACCACGATGCTGCTGTCGGTGACGGTCGAAAACTGAGCCATTGTGACGGTTGAAAACTGAGCCACCCGTTCAAACGATTGGGTTGGTGATCACAGTGGAGGATTGGGCGCTTATTCGGCGGTTGCATCTTGCCGAGGGTGAGTCGATGAGGTCGATAGCGGCACGGTTGGGGATCTCCCGGAACACGGTGGCGAAGGCGTGCAGCTCTGACAGTCCGCCAGCGTATGTGCGGGCGCCTCAGGAGTCCGGGATCAAGGCCGTCGAGCCAGCCATTCGTACTCTGTTGCAGGAGAACCCGCGGATGCCGGCGACGGTCTTGGCGGAGCGGGTCGGGTGGTCAGGGTCCCGGGCGTGGTTTCGGGAGAACGTGGCCAGGATCCGGCCGGAGTATGCCCCGGCTGATCCAGCGGACCGGATCACTTACGACCCCGGAGATCAGGCGCAGTGCGATCTCTGGTTCCCTGAGGTGCGGATACCTGTCGGTGCGGGCAAGGCCAGGGTGTTGCCGGTGCTGGTGATGGTGTCCTCGCATTCACGGTTCATCATGGCCCGCATGATCCCGTCCCGGATGACAGGGGACTTGCTGGCTGGGATGTGGGAGCTGCTCGGATCCCTGGGTGCGGTTCCGCGGCGGCTGATCTGGGACAACGAAACCGGCATCGGGCGGCGGAACAGCTACGCCGCAGGGGTGGCCGCGTTCGCCGGGGTCTTGGCCACCCGGATCGTGCAGGTCAAACCATACGACCCGGAGAGCAAGGGCGTGGTGGAGCGGGCAAACCAGTTCCTGGAGACTTCGTTCCTGCCGGGCCGGGTCTTCGCCTCTCCGGAGGACTTCAACACCCAGCTCGGCCAGTGGCTGCCGAAAGCCAACGCCCGGCTCGTCAGACGGACTGGTGCCCGCCCGGCGGACCTGCTCGCCGTGGACAAGGCGGCCATGCTGGCGCTGCCACCGGTTCCCCCGGTCACCGGCTTCACCGCAAGGGTTCGGCTGGCGAGGGACTACTACGTCCGGATGGGATCCAACGACTACTCGGTCCACCCGCAGGCCATCGGCCGGTTCGTCGACGTCACCGCCAACCTGGAAACGGTCAGGATCAGCCTGGACGGCAGACCCGTCGGGACTCACACCCGGTCCTGGGGTGCCGGTCTGACCATCACCGACGCCGAGCACGTCGAGGCGGCAAGGGCACTGCGGCAGGCTTTCCAAAAACCGTCACCAGTGGCCGAGACAACCGGGCTGCGGGACCTGGCGGACTACGACCGCGCCTTCGGTGTGGTCCTGGATGACGGGCAGGTCGCCTGATGCCCGAAGCCAAAGAAACGACGGGCCAGATCGAGTACTACTCCCGGGCGATGAAGGCACCCCGGATCCGGGAAGCTGCCACCCGGCTCGCAGACCAGGCCCGCGAAGGTGGGTGGACGCACGAGGAATACCTCGCCGCTGTCCTGTCCCGGGAAGTCGCAGCCAGGGAAGCCTCCGGCGCCGAAATCAGGGCCCGGGCCGCCGGCTTCCCGGCCCGCAAGTCGCTCGAGGACTTCAACTTCGATCACCAGCCCGGCCTCAAACGTGACACCATCGCACACCTGGCCACCGGCTCGTTTCTCACCGAAGCGTCCAACATCGTCCTGCTCGGACCGCCCGGAACCGGAAAAACCCACCTCGCCACAGGCCTGGGCCTGCGGGCCACCCAAATCGGTCACCGGGTCCTGTTCGCCACCGCCATCGACTGGGTCGCCCGGCTCCAGGCAGCCCACCAGAACGGCAGGCTGCCCCAGGAACTGGTCAGGCTGCGCCGCTACGGCCTGATCATCGTGGACGAAGTCGGCTACATCCCGTTCGAGCAGGACGCCGCAAACCTGTTCTTCCAACTGGTCTCATCCCGCTACGAACACGCCTCGCTGATCCTGACTTCAAACCTGCCCTTCGCCCGCTGGGGCGACGTCTTCGGCGATCAGGTCGTCGCCTCGGCCATGATCGACCGCATCGTCCACCACGCCGAAGTCATCACCCTCAAGGGCTCCAGCTACCGCCTCAAACACACGCAGGTCGACTCGCTGCCCTCGACAAGACCGGAAAATACGGCAGAATAACCAGCGTCAACGTGGCTCACTTTTCAGCCCGGCGGAGTTCAGCGGTCGTTGCAACAAATTATGGTTCGGTCGAAGGTGAGACCAGTCTAGTCAGGTGCTCCAAGGGGCTACGCCATCCGAGGATTTCACGTGGTCGCTGATTGAGTTCGGCGGCGACCACAGCCAGGTGTTCGCGAGTGTGGACGCCGAGATCTGTTCCTTTCGGAAAGTATTGGCGAAGCAGGCCATTGGTGTTCTCGTTCGAGCCGCGTTGCCACGGACTGGCGGGGTCGCAGAAGTACACAGGGATGAGTGTTTGCCGGGTGAAATCCTGGTGGCAGGCCATCTCAGTGCCCTGATCCCAGGTAAGAGAACGGCGTAGATGGGCTGGGAGCGGCATCATCGCTTCGGCCAGTCGATCGCGCAGATTCTCAGCTCCGCGGTTACCCGCCAGGTGCACCAGGATGATGAAGCGCGTGGTCCGTTCGACCAGCGTGCCGATGGCAGAACGGCCTCCCTTTCCAATGATTAAATCCCCTTCCCAATGCCCTGGTACTAACCTGCCGATGGCTTCTGCCGGCCGATCCCGGATCATGACCATGTCCGGGAAGCGCCTGGTCCGGTGTTCCTTCCGACGACGCGGCCGGCGACCGGTCCGTCCGGTGCGCAGAGAGACTGCAGGATCCAAGGCCAATTCCAGGCTTCCGCGCCCATACAGGGCCTGATAGATAGTCTCCGGCACAACGTGCATATCGGGTTGTCCAGGAAAAACAGCGCGCAGGCGATTGCTGATCTGACGCGGACTCCAGCGCTGTTTCAGGTGTTCGCGCACGAACTCCCGCAGCACAGAATTGGATGCGATCTTCCCGGTCCGCTGGCGGCTCCGTCGACGCTCGGCACTACGCTGAGCCGTGCGAGGACGGTAGTTACCGGAGGGCTCGTGAACGTTCCGGCGGATTTCCCGGCTCACTGTCGATGGACTACGCCCGAGCTCTGTGGCGATAGCGCGAATGCTCCGCCCGGCATGCAGGAGGTCTGCAATCGTGATCCGTTCCAACTCCGAGAGAAACCGGGCGGAGATAACGACCGGCCTCTGATGCGAGATGGGAGCAACCTTTTTGATGTCTCCGGACTTCAGGACAACCGAGTGGCCATGCCGCCATCGCGTCCCCGAACTACGGCTGATTCCCACAATGCGGCAGGCCTCAGAATTGCCCATTCCCTGTTTCATCAGCTGATCATAGTGAGCCCGTGCAGCGTTCTTTGGAGGGGCGCCCCGGGACTTTCTTGCTCTTTTCATCTCTGCCAATTGCAACTCCTACAAGCTCAGGTGTTGCAACGACCACTAGACGCCAAGCCCGCGAAATGGCTCACTTTTCGACCATCGCTGACAGCTGCTCGGGGCCTTTTGCCGTCCTTAATCGCACTCAGCATGACATCCATACAGCCCCGTCCCAACTCCTCGAAATCCTGCCGCACTGCCGTAAGGGGCGGTGTGAAGTACCGGGACTCGGGCTGATCGTCGGAACCGACTACCGAAATATCCTCGGGGACCGGGATACCGGCTTCGCCAAAGGCGCACAGGAGACCTAACGCATCTGGTCATTTCCCACGAACAGTGCTGTAACGGGGCGGTGGAGACCAGTTTCTTGCCAATTTCGTAACCACTATCCGCACTCCAGTCGGCCTCGACAAGAAAATCAGCAGTTAGGTCGGCGGCCTGCAGGGCCGTCCTCCAGCCCTGTGCGCGGACTTCTCCGTCCATCCAATCCCGCGGTCCCGCAAGCTCGAGGCTGAAGAGCAACGATTCATTTGTTCCTCACAACTATCAAACGAAAACGAAAGCAAGGTCAGTCGCCTGCGGCGTAGATACTCCAAGAGGCCTCGTGATCCTCTCCTGGCTCCAGTCGCAGCAAACTAACCGCGCTGTTGAAGGCGTCGGGAGGGCAGGTCATAGGCTCCACCGCAAGGCCGATTGGGTTCGCAGCCGGCGCTGCTTTGTCAGCTGTGTGGATTTGGAGCCACTGGCAGGATCGGTCCCATGTCATTCCGACACCTGTCCCGATGGGATCCTGAAGTTCCAAGCGCGCATGTCCAGTCTCGTCGAACGCTATGTCGGTGAATGCGTGATCGATCTCGGTGGCACCGATGACGCGGCCGGTGCGGAAGTCGAATTCATGGTCCTCGACGCTTCGAACCTTCTTCGGCAGCAGCCGGTCGGACGTGACCTCGAGGAATGACCGGGCCGGGATCTTCAGAGACCACTCGTCGAGAGGTGACTCGCCCGCGATTAAGTAAGGGTGCGGACATACTCCGTACGGCGCCGTAGTTTTTCCGGTATTCCGGGCAGTTACCCGGCTACGCAAACCCTTGTCGGACAGGACGTACTCGACGTCGATCTGGAGCGCGTGAGGGTAGCCTTCAGTTTGGCCTATTGCCACAGACACGTTACTGAGTTCCGGTCTTGTGCCAGAAGCGTCCATTCCTGGGGGAAGGCCAGACCGTGCAGGGCGCGGCCACGTTCAGGCTCGTTGACGGGAAGATCATGCGTGGCTCCGTCAAAGACGTACCTGCCGTTTGCAATTCTGTTGGGCCAGGGGGCAGCGATGATTCCGCGGTAATCACGGATGGGACCGCCCTCCGGGAACGGAACGATGAGGTCCCGGCCCCGGTGCCGCAGCTCCCGCAGGGCACAGGCCTGTGCCGTAACAACTGCGGCGTAGTCGCCGAACCTCAGCCGGTACTCGCTCACAGCCCGCCAGCCAATTTGTAGTAGGCGGCGTTCCAGTTCAGGTCCTTCTTGAACTGGCGGATGGTGGTGTTTTCGTCGATGGTCAGCAGCTCGGTCTTGGCGATCTCGGCGAAGTCCTCGAACACGTCCATGCCCACCTGGGTAGAGAGCACAGTGTGGTGCGCGGCGCCGGCGGTGAGCCAGGCCGCGGCGGAGGTGGCAAAGTCCGGTTTGGGCTGCCAGAGGGCACGGGCGACGGGCAGGTTGGGCAGGGGCTGGTCCAGGGGCACGACAACGGCGTTGGCCACCAGGCGGAAGCGGTCGCGCATGTCGGACAGGGCGACGACGACGCCGGCGGAGGCGTCGGCGTCGAACACCAGGCGGACGGGGTCTTCCTTGCCGCCGATGCCCAGCGGGTGGATCTCCAGGCGCGGTTTCGTGGCGGTCAGGGAGGGGCAGACCTCGAGCATGTGTGCGCCGAGGATCTTCTCCGACCCCGGTGCCAGGTGGTAGGTGTAGTCCTCCATCAGGGATGCGCCGCCGGGCAGGCCGGCGCCCATGACCTTGGCGGCGCGGACCAGGATGGCGGTTTTCCAGTCGCCTTCGGCGCCGAAGCCGTAGCCGGCGGCCATCAGCCGCTGGACGGCCAGGCCCGGCAGCTGGCGAAGCGCGCCGAGGTCCTCAAAGGAGGTGGTGAAGGCTGCGGAGCCGTTGGCTTCCAAGAAGGACCGCAGCCCGAGTTCAATCCGGGCGCCGTAGCGGAGTGAATCGTGCCGGGCCGCGCCTGCGCGGAGTTCCGGAACCACGTCATAAAGGTCCTCGTACTCGGCAACGAGCGTGTCGACGTCGGCCTCCGTGGCGCCGTGCACGGCGTCGGCGAGCTCGTTGACGGACCAGGTGTTGACTGCGACGCCGAAGCGCAGCTCGGCCTCGGTCTTGTCGCCCTCGGTGACGGCGACGTTGCGCATGTTGTCGCCGAAGCGGGTCAACTTGAGGGTGCGCACGGCGGCCCAGCCGGCCGCAGCGCGCTGCCAGGAACCGACCTGGCGGGTCACCTCGGGGTTGGAGACGTGCCCCACCACCGTCTTCCGCGTGATGCCGAGCCGGGACTGGATGTAGCCGAACTCGCGGTCGCCGTGGGCGGCCTGGTTCAGGTTCATGAAGTCGAAGTCGATGTCCGCCCAGGGCAGCTCAACGTTGGCCTGGGTGTGCAGGTGCAGCAGCGGCTTGCGAAGCAGATCCAGGCCCTGGATCCACATCTTCGCCGGGCTGAAGGTGTGCATCCACGCGGTGACGCCGATGACGGCATCGTTGGAGTTGGCCTCCAGCGCGGTGCGGCGGATGGCGTCCGAATCGGTCAGGACCGGCTTCCAGACGACCCGGACCGGAACTGACGACGAAGCGTTGAGCTGGTTGGCGATCTCCTGGGACTGCGCGGCCACCTGCTTAAGTACATCCTCGCCGTAAAGGTGCTGGCTTCCGGTGAGGAACCAGACCTCAAAGCCGTCAAGGGAAGTGTGTGCTGCGGTGCTCATGGGTTTCTCCTGGAAAAGTAGTGGGGCCCGGAATTACTGGCCGTAGACGTTCTGGTAACGGGCGTAGAGGGATTCGATGTGGCCCTGGTCGATGGGCAGCGGCTCACCGAGCTGCCGGGAGACATGGACAGTTCGGGCCACTTCCTCGCACATCACCGCGGCTTTGACCGCGGATCTGGCGTCCTTGCCGATGGTGAACGGGCCGTGGTTCTGCATGAGCACGGCCGGGGAATTCGAGTTCTTCAGCGTCTCGACGATGCCCTGGCCGATCGAATCGTCACCGATCAGCGCGAACGGCCCTACCGGGATGGAACCGCCGAATTCATCGCTCATCATGGTCAGGACACACGGGATCGACTCGCCCCGGGCTGCCCACGCCGTGGCGTAGGTGGAGTGCGTGTGTACCATCCCGCCGACGTCGCGCATGTTCCGGTACACATAGGCGTGCGCGGCAGTGTCCGACGACGGCGACAGCAGCGGATTGCCCCACTCACCTTCCCCGTCACTGTCCACGGGCACCCCGTAAAGGTCCGTGACCACCATCTGTTCCGGTGTGAGGTCATCGTAGGAAACGCCCGAGGGCTTGATGACCATCAACTCACGGCCCGGAACGCGGGCCGAAACGTTCCCCGCGGTCCACACCACCAACTCATACCGGGTCAGCTCAGCGTGCAGGGCGCAGACCTCTTCGCGGATCCGGGCAATGATCCCGAGGATTTCGGAACTCATGCGAACACCTCCGCGGCAGCCGCGCCGGAAGCCAGGAGCGAACCGGCTGCTCTCCGCTGGATGGATTTGAGCCGATGCATCACGTTGTTGGTGCCGCGGCCGAAGTAGTCGTGCAGGGTGCGGTATTCCTGGAAGAGTTCCTCGTAGGCGGCGACGTTTTCCGGAATGGGGGTGTAGACGTCACCGGGTTCGGAGCCCATGGCGGCGGCGGCTTCACGGATGTCGGCGTACTTTCCGGCGGCTACGGCGGCGTGGATCGCCGAGCCGAGGGCCGGGCCTTGAGCGGAGCCGATGGTGGACAGCTGGAGCCCGGTGACGTCCGCGTAGATCTGCATCAGGAGTTTGTTCTTCAGCAGCCCGCCGGCCACGATGAATTCCTTCACCGGCACTCCGGAGTTCCGGAATGCGTCCACGATGGTGCGGGTGCCGAAGGCGGTGGCTTCCAGCAACGCCCGGTAGGTGTCCTCGGGCCTGGTGGCGAGGGTCTGGCCCACCACGATGCCGGACAGTTCGTGGTCCACCAGCACCGAGCGATTGCCGGAATGCCAGTCCAACGCAATCAGGCCGTGCTCCCCGATGGCTTGCCGGGAGGCCAGTTCGGTGAGGTATTCGTGGATGCCCAGCCCATTCGCGGCAGCGGCCCGGTGGTATTCAGGCGGCACACCGTTCTCGGTAAACCAGCCGAAGATATCACCCACGCCGGATTGTCCGGCTTCATAGCCCCAGAGGCCGTCCACGATGCCCCCGTCCACCACCCCGCACATCCCGGGAACTTCGCGGAGTTCGGTTCCGTTCATCACATGGCAGGTGGAGGTGCCCATGATCGCCACCAGCTGGCCCGGGTCAACGGCCCGCGCGGCGGGCGCGGTGACGTGGGCGTCCACATTGCCCACTGCCACGGCAATGCCTTCAGGCAGGCCCGTCCACGCCGCGGCTTCAGCAGTGAGATACCCGGCCGCGTCGCCGAGCCGGCCGATAGCGTGCTCCAACTTGGCGCTGACAAAATCCTTGAAGTCCGGGTTCAGGGCGGCCAGGAAATCCTCCGACGGGTAGCGGCCATCCTGGTAAATCCCCTTGTACCCGGCCGTGCACGCGTTCCGGACGTAGCGTCCACACAACTGCCAGACGATCCAGTCGGCGGCCTCCACCCAGTGATCCATCGCAGCGTAGGCTTCCGGATCCTCCTCGAGGAGCTGCAGGCCCTTGGCGAATTCCCACTCAGAGGAAATCAGCCCGCCATAACGCGGCAACCAGTCCTCGCCGCGCTCTGCGGCCAGCTGGTTGATCCGGTCAGCCTGCGGCTGCGCCGCGTGGTGGCGCCACAGCTTTACATAGGCGTGCGGCCGGTTCGCGAAGCCGTCCACTTCGTTCAACGGCGTGCCATCAGCCTTCACCGCACCATGGTGCAGGCCGTGAAGTCAGTGGCGATCCCGACGACGGCAGCGGGGTCGATGCCCGCGTCCGCGATGGCGGCGGGGACCGCGTTGCGCAGGACGTCCCGGTAGTCGTTAGGCACCTGGAGGGCCCATTCCCCTGGAAGCCGGACGCCGTCGTCACTGGGCAGGGCGCTGGTAATCACCGCATGGGGGTATTCGAAAACTCCGCTGCCCATTTCGGCGCCGTCTGAGACACGCACTACTAGTGCGCGGCCGGACAGTGTGCCGAAGTCCACGCCAAGGACGAACTGCTGGTCGAGCGGACGACTTTCAAAAGTGTTCATGATGTCTCCATCTGGTGGATTGCGGATCTGGCTGAGTGGGTAGTGGAAGGATCCAGCGGCGGCGCTTGTTAGCGCTGACACTGAAGGTCGAGGGAACTGCGGCGTAAACTCAGCCGGCGTGGGCTTACCTGTCCGTCAGGGGTTCGAGTTGGGAGTATTCCTCGGCGGTGAGAGCGAGGATGGAGCCGTGGCTGGCTCCTGGGGGCATGACTGCTTCTACTGGGGTCCAGGTGTTGGAGTCGAGCGAGTCGCTGGTGAAGGCGGTGTACCGGCGTAGGCCGAACTCGTCAATGAAGAGGAACCATTGATTGCGTTCTGGTCCGCGGACGATAATGGGCCCCTCGCCGTGCGCGAGGTCGTTCTTGCCGATCCCGGTGGCGATGACGGTGTAGTGCGTGCTGTCCAGGGTGTCGGAGCGCTCGGTGGTTATGAATTTGGCGTCGGGGGATGATGAATCGGCGGAGAGCTCGTCTTTGCTGAAGCGGTAAAAGTAGCCGTCTGCCTGGACGACGGTGGAGTCGATGACTGACCATCCTCGATCGATCCAGACGCGTGCAGGTGTGAAAGTTCTGAAGTCGGTGGTGTTGGAGCAGAGCATCCGGTGGTGCGAGCCTCCGTCACCCGAACCCGGGTTGAGCGTGGAGGCCCAGTAGACCAGGTAGGTCCCGCTTTCGGGATCGTAGGCTGCTTCGGGTGCCCAGGCGTTGCCCGCATCCGGCGGGGCGACTTCCACGAGCCGCGGGTCGGTCCAGGAGACCAGGTCTGTGCTTTCCCAGACCATGATGGAACGGCTGCCTGCCCGGATGCAGTCCTCCCAGGCTGTTGCCGGGTTCCTTTTGGCGATGCAGAGGTCGGTGGCCAGGAGGTAGTACCGGGCGATCTCACCGGGCAGGCCGGCCGCGCGGAGCAGGAACGGGTCCCTGACGCCCAGCTCGCCGACGGCGGAGTGCAGGACCGGCTGGCCTCCGTTGAGGACCTGCCATTCCAGCGGGTGGGGGCCGGTGCTGAGGGCGAAATGTACCTGCTCCCCGTCGGCCTCAGCGGCGGACGTGAAGTAGGCGAAGAGGTAGCCGGCCGGGTCTTCGGTCATCCCTTGACGCTTCCGCTGACGAGGCCGCTGACGATGTGCCGCTGCATGAAGACGAAGAAGACGACCATCGGGAGCAGGACGATGACGGTCAGGGTCATGAAGGACGGCCAGTCGGTGGTGAACTGACCCACGGCGGAGTAGACCTGCAGGACCAGGGTTTGTTTCTCTTCGGAGCTGATGAACACGTTCGGCGTGATGAAGTCGTTCCAGACCCACATGGTCTGGAATACCCCGACGGTGACCAGGATGGGCCGGATGAGGGGCAGGACGATCATCCAGTAGATGCGGAAAGGCCCGGCCCCGTCGATTCTGGCGGCCTCGAGGATCTCTGCCGGGATGGTCCGCATGTAGCCGAGGATGAGGTAATAGCAGAAGATGGAGCCGCAGGTGTAGATCACGATCAGCCCTTCGAGGGAGTCCACCAGGCGGACGCCGACGAGCATCCGGTACAGCGGGACGAGGGTGGCCTGGCCGGGGATGATGAACGCGGCGATGAGGACTGCCCCGATGATCTGGGAGGTCCGGCTGCGGCCGGTGATCTGGCCGAACGCGGCGAGTGATCCGATGGCGAGCATCAGAAAGATCGAGATGGCCGTGACGTACACCGTGTTCATCAGGCTTTGGAGGATCTGGGTGCCTTCGAAGACCTTGATGTAATTGTCCAGGACCCAGGTTGTGGGAAGCGCCAGCGGACTGTTGGTGGTCTCCTCCTGGGTCTTGAACGTGTTGACGACGATGTAATAGAAAGGGACGCTCATGAGGCCGGCAAGCGCGATCATGAGCACGGACGTCAGGGTGTGCCGGGTCTTGGTCATGAGAATTTCCTTTGCAGTGCGTTCGAGAGGGCCATCTGGCCCAGCACGACGAGGCCGACGACGATCAGGAAGAGGACGGCGAGGGCTGATGCAGCCCCGACCCGTGACTGGGCGATGCCGTCCTCGATCAGGGACTGGGTCAGGGTCCTGGTGGAGAAGCCCGGGCCGCCGCGGGTGAGGGTGAACGGCAGGTCGAAGACTTTCAGCCCGTTGGTCATCAGCAGCAGCTGACTGACGGCCATGGCCGGGATCAGCAGGGGAAGCGTGATGTAGCGGAAGCTCTGCCAGCTGCTGGCGCCGTCGATCTTGGAGACTTCGTAGTAGTCGGCGGGGATCGCCTGCAGATACGCCAGATACAGCACCGCGTGCCAGCCCGTGAGCGCCCAGATGGTCACAGCCACCGTGGAGAGTTGGGCGAGCGTGCTGTCGGAGAGCCACGGGATGGGACCGAGTCCAGTGAGCGAGTGGATGATGCTGTTCAGGACGCCGGAGCCTAGGGGATTCAGGATAAAGCCCCACACCAGGCCCAGGATGGCGACGCTGGGAACAGCGGGAAAGAAGAACGCCGAGCGGACGAGGTTGCGGCCGAAGAACTTCCGGTTCAGGGTCAGCGCCAGGGGGATGGCCGTCACCGTGACCAGGATGGTGGTGGAGACCGCGTAGAAGATGGTGTAACCAAGCGCCGAGAGCATCGACGGGTCCTTAAAGAGCTCGGCATAGTTGTCGAAGCCAACGAACTCGGGGTTGCTGACGTAGCCGTCGAAGTCGGTGAAGCTGTAGTACAGCGACTGGGACATCGGAATCACGTAGAGCACCACGAAGACCACTGCGATGGGGGCCATGAAGACCCACGAGGTGACGGAGAGCCGGTGCGGCCCTTTCCGGGTAAGCGTCCTGTTGCTGCTCGTTTGCGGCTGCAGTGGCTGCAGTTCGGGGGTTGTGGAGAGTGCCAAGGTAAAGCTGCCTTTCTGGGGAAGAGGGGCCGACGGCGGGGCTGCCGCCGCCGGCCCTTCGGAGTGCTACTTGCCTTGGAGCGACGCCAGCTTCGCGTCAAGTGCCGATGCGACCTTTTCCGGAGTGGTCTGGCCCTGGATGAGCTGCTGGAGCAGGGAGACGGTCTCGCTGTTCAGGGCCGCTGAGTTCGTGGGCCAAGTGACCTGGGGAAGGTAGAACTTGCCATCGCGCACTGCCGGCACCATCGAGGAGAGTGCAGGGTCGAGCTCGGGAGTGAAATTTTTTGTGGTGGTGATCGCGGCGTTCTGCTTCTGGTAGAGCTCCACGCCGGTCTTGCTCTGGAGGAACTCCACGAGCTTTTCGGCCGCGTCAGGGTTCTTGGCCTTGGCGTTGACCGCGTATCCGGGTGAGACCGCTCCCGCCCAGTACGTGCCGGAGTCACCGGGGACCGGCATGAACTCCAGCTTCATGTCCGGCGCGGCCTTCTGGATGCTGCCCAGTGCCCACGAGCCGGTGCTGATCATCGCCACGGAGCCCCGCTGGAACTCGGAGGTGATCTGGTCCCCGGTCAGGCCGGCCACGGAAGGCGAGACGAGATCCTGCTTGAACAGCTCGGACCAGTCCTTCAGCGGCTCCATCCAGGTTTTAGCGAAGGAGGTCTTCCCGGCCCAAATATCGGCATCCATCGTGCCTCCGCTGGCTTCGTTCTGGAGCCCAACGAGGGCGGCCAGGCTCACCGGGATGGTGTCCGCCGGCTCGTAGAACGGGGTGATGCCGGCGTCCTTGAGCTTCTTGCACAGGGCAAGGAAGTCATCCCAGGTCTGTGGCGGTCTGGTGAACCCGACCTTGGCCAGGAGGTCCTTGTTGTAAAGGATGCCGCCGCCCCAGGAGGCGGTTGCCGCGCCGTACACCTTTCCGTCTTTGGTGTAGGTGGCCTTGGCGGCATCAGCGATGTTGCCGATCCAGGGCTCACCGCTGAGGTCCTTGGCGAACCCGCCATCCATGATTTCAGTCTTGTTCTCGGCGGTGATGATGAAAACGTCGGCCGCAGTTCCGCTGTTGATGCGGGTCTGCAGGGTGGAGATGTATCCCTGGACCGGGGTGCCGTAGGAGACCTTTAGGTCAATCGAGGGGTTCTGTTTCTTGAACTCGTCCAGGACCGGCTTCATGCTTGCCTCGTTGTCCCAGGAGTAAAAGCTGACCGTGTTGTCCGAGCCGGAACCCCCGGAGGACCCGCACCCCGTCAGTGCGGTCGCGGCTGCGACCACTGCGCCGAGGACGGTCAGGCGCAGGGAGGTTTTGCGACGGTGCTGCGGGCTGTTTGTGTGGTGAAACATGGCAGGTGCCTTTCTAGTGCTATTTTGATGCGTTTTCGGATTGAGTGCGATAGGCGGCCAGGTCCCTCACGATGGGTTCGCGGGAGGGAATGACCTTTTGGAGCAGGCCGTCGTCGGTGTGGACCAACGGATCGATTGCCAGTTCCCGGCGGTAACCGGTCCCGCCGGGTATGGCAAAGCGGTGGTAGGCGATAAGCCATTCGTCAGTGTGCGGGATCCTCACGATGGAGTGGTGCCCGGTTGCCCGGATACCCCGCCGGGGATCCTTCTCCAGGAGGACCCCCCGGTCGGTCCATGGGCCGAACGGGCTTGTGGAGGTGGCATAGCGGACCCGATAGTCCTCGTCGCGGGTGTCGTTCTCAGACCAGGAGAGGTAGTAGACATCCCCCCTCCGGTGGAGGTTGACCGCCTCGCGGAAGCCGGTGGGGATCCAGGACACCACGCCGGAAGGTTTGAAGGAGACCATGTCCTCGTTCAGGGGCACGATATGGGCCACGCTGTTGCCCCAGCAAAGGTAGGCGGCGCCATCATCGTTGATGAAAATGTTCGGATCGATGGCCCGGCCGGGGAAAGCCCCCTCCGCAATCAGCGGCTTTCCCAGGTCCACAAACGGCCCGGTCGGGGACGAGGCCACGGCCACGCCGATGTTCTCCTGCTCCGCGGTGTAGTAGAGGTAGTAGCGCCCGTCCCGTTCCGCGACGGCGGGAGCCCACGCATGTGCCGCTGCCCACTGCGTGTGGTCAGGCAACGAGAAAACGATCCCATGATCGGTCCAGTTGATCAGGTCCGGGGAAGAAAACGCCCGGAAGGACGTGGCCCCCCATTCACTGCTGCCGTCGGTCGTGGGGTACAGAAAGTACCTGCCGTCGAAGACGCATAGGTGCGGGTCCGCGTAATAGCCCTCAATCAGGGCCGGGACGGCAGGGTCCCCATCGAAATGGCTCAAAAGATTCTCCTTATGATATTTATCGATACAACGCTTGTGGATCGATACAAGTGTTTGGCGTACGCTGATCGGAAGACAGGCTGGATTGCGGCGGGAAGAAGGAAGACGATGGCAACCATCCAGGATGTGGCCAAGGCCGCCGGCGTTTCGCCAATGACCGTCTCGAATGTCCTCAACGACCACCCCCACGTGAAGAGCAGCACCCGTGCCAAAGTGGTCAAGGCGATGGAGGAGCTGGACTACCGCGTCAACCATGCCGCCCGGAATCTGCGCGCTGGCCGGACCTTCACCATCGGGCTTGCGGTCGCGGAATTCGACCGCCCCTACTGGGGACAGTTCGCCGCGCGCGTTATCGAGGAAGCTGCCGCGCACAATCTCCGCGTCCTGGTCGAACAGACCGGCCGCAGCAAAGAAAACGAAATCAGTGCCCTGGCACTGTCCCGCAACCGGATGTACGACGGACTGATCCTCAGCACTGTGGGCCTGAGCGCCAGCGATGCCAACATGCTGCGCGTTGACTTCCCGATCGTGATCCTCGGCGAACGCATTTTCTCCGGTCCCGTGGACCACGTTGCGATGGCCAATGTCGAGGGAGCGGACGCAGCCACCGGGCATCTGATCGAACGCGGCTGCCGCAGGATCGCCGCCGTCATGGGCCCTATGGGACCCGACCCCGACGCGTCCTCGCTCCGATACGCCGGCTACCAGCAGGCACTGGCAGCCGCAGGGATCGAAAACGACCCGGCACTGCACATAACCATCAAAGAATTCACATTGAGAGGCGGACACGAAGCCGTCAACCGCCTCATCGACTCCGGCACCCAGTTCGATGGGCTGTTCTGCGCCACTGACACCGTAGCCCTTGGTGCTCTCCGCGCCCTCCACGAGGCCAAACTCCGCGTCCCGGAAGACGTCAAAGTCATCGGCTTCGACAACCTGGTCGATGGCCAGTACAGCACTCCCACTCTCTCCACCGTGGACCCGGACAGCGCGGAAATGGCCCGCATCGCAGTGAAGCTGCTCGTGCAGCGAATTGCCGGCGACTCGCCTAAAGGGGAGCCTACGGAATTCATGAGTTCCTTCCGCATTGTTGACCGGGAATCCACCGCCGGGCAGTGATGGGAGGGCGTACGGAAATGATTCCCGGGACATCCCTTGAAGCTGCTGCATCTTTCACCTCCGTCCGCGCTGACGAGCGTTGCCGAAACTTGTATCGATACATATACTGGGTGATCCAAGCCACTCCTGTCAAGGGTTTGCGAGGGCTGCGGATGGCTGTTTATTGCCGTGCGTCACCTCCGTGCGATCCCGCGACCGTGGCATCGCAAACCGGAATAAGCTACGCAAACCTAAGGCAGCAACAGCAGCAGAACGTGAGCCTACACGTGCAAGCCTCGAAAGGCGCAGCGCCGCCTGCATCCTTCCGGTAAACCCCACGAAAGCAAAGGAAGCCATGCAACTTCAGTCCCCCTCCACCCCGGATGGCATCAGGCTGGCAGCAGCTTCGCCCGCCAGTTGCCTTGAACTTGGCGCTGAGGGCGTGCGGCAGCTGTGCACTTTGGAGCCTGGTTCCGGCACTCTGCCTGCACGTGCCTGCCTGGACAGTGACGCGCCACGGCTGTCGCTCAATGGGGAGTGGCAGTTCCGCCTCAGCCCGGGAATCCGGAGGGCACCTGAGGACGGATGGCAGCTGGGAAAGGATCTGAACGGGTTCGAGAGCCTGCCGGTTCCGTCCAACTGGTCCATGCACGGTCATGGGGCGCCCGCGTACACGAACGTCCAGTTCCCCTTCGCCGTGGAACCTCCGCACGTTCCCGAGGCGAACCCCATCGGGGACCATGTGGTGGTGTTTGAAGCCGGGCCCGAATTTCTTCCGCACGCGCTGTTGCGGTTCGATGGGATCGAATCCGCCGGAACCGTGTGGTTGAACGGAGTGGAGCTGGGAACGACGCGCGGCAGCAGGCTTACCCACGAATTCGACGTTTCAGGAGTCCTAAAGCAGGGCACGAATACGCTGGCCGTGCGCGTCGCCCAGTTCTCGGCCGCAAGTTACGTGGAGGACCAGGACATGTGGTGGCTCCCCGGGATCTTCCGTGACGTTACCCTGCAGGCGCGGCCTGCCGGCGGCATTGATGATGTTTTTGTGCACGCGGATTACGATCACCGCACCGGCGGAGGCGTCCTTCGGGTGGAGGTGAGCCGGGGCGGACAGGCGATTGACGCCGTCGTCCGTGTTCCGGAACTGAACCTGGAACTGCCCGCAGGCACCGAGGCGCGCCTGCCCGCCGTCGAGCCGTGGTCCGCTGAGGTGCCCAGGCTTTACGAGGCAGCCGTCAGCACTCCGGGGGAGGCCGTGACACTCCAGATTGGCTTCCGCAGCATCGCCATCGAAGACGCGCGGTTCAAGGTCAATGGGCGGCGGATCCTGCTGCGCGGCGTCAACCGCCACGAGCACCATCCCCGCCTTGGCCGGGTGGTTCCCAAGGATGTGGTGGAGGCTGAGTTGCGGCTGATGAAGCAGCACAACATCAACGCCATCCGCACGTCACATTACCCGCCGCACCCCGAGTTCCTGGCGCTTGCGGACCAGCTGGGCTTCTACGTAGTGCTTGAGTGCGACCTGGAAACTCATGGCTTTGAGAGCGCGGGCTGGGCCCAGAACCCTAGCGATGATCCCCGATGGGAAGCCGCGCTGCTGGACCGCATGCGCCGAACCGTTGAGCGGGACAAGAACCACCCGGCAGTGGTCATGTGGTCACTCGGCAACGAGGCGGGCACGGGCAGGAACCTGGCCGCCATGTCGCGCTGGACCAAGGACCGCGACCCGTCACGTCCCATCCACTACGAGGGAGATTGGTCTTCGGCGCACGTTGACGTCTACTCCCGCATGTACGCCAGCCAGGCGGAAACAGCACTGATCGGGCAGGGGATCGAGCCGCCATTGGAAAACGCTGACTTGGACGCCCGCCGCCGTGCCATGCCTTTCGTGCTCTGCGAGTATGTGCACGCGATGGGCAACGGGCCGGGAGGAATGAGCGAGTACCAGGAGCTCTTCGAACAGTACCCCCGCCTAATGGGCGGCTTCGTCTGGGAATGGCTGGAACACGGCATCACCGTCACTTCGCCCGACGGCGGAGAGTACTACGCCTATGGTGGGGACTTCGGCGAGGAAGTCCACGACGGCAACTTCGTCACCGATGGTCTGGTGGACGCGGACCGCAACCCGAGGCCGGCCCTTTTGGACTTCAAGAAAGTCATCGAACCTCTGCGCATCACGGTAGCCGCTGACTGGTCCGGCTTCACCGTACGAAACGGCCAGGACTTCGCGGACACGGGCGCCTACAGCTTCCGCTACATGGTCGAGACAGGCAGTGCGACTCTGGAGACTGGCTCCGTGGAGGTCGCACCCGTGGCGCCTTCTGACGAAGCAGCTGCCCGGCTTCCCAAGAGCGTCGCTTGCCTGGCATCGGAACTGCCGGACGGCGAGACTGCGGTGCTCACCGTAAGGGCCGTTCTCGCCACGGACTCGTCGTGGGCTGCAGCCGGGCATGAGATTGCGTGGGGACAGGCGGTTCGTGGGCTGCGGAGTGCAGCTCTGCCCCGGCCGGTTGCGCCGGTTAGCATCCAGGACGTCGAACTGCGTTTAGGGCCTGTCGTGTTCAGCCGGCTCACGGGTATGCCCACCTCCATTGGTGGAGTGCCCGTGGAGAAGATGGGCCTTGCATTGTGGTGGCCGCCCACGGATAACGACCTCGGCCTGGAATGGGGCGGCACCGATGATCGCCCGGTTGCCACACAGTGGACGGACGCCAGGCTCAACCTACTCCATGCCCGCCTGCTGGGCATCAGCGCGGACGGGAACCTGGAAGGCGGAGAATCCTTGACGGTGCGTACACGGGTGAGTGCTGCCGACAAGCAGTACGGGGTTTTTGTGGACTACACATGGTCCAGTGACGGCGAAAAGGCTGCACTCCGGACGCAGGTTCGGCCTGACGGCGAATGGGTCAGCCACGGCCGTGGCATTGAATGGGCGCGGATAGGACTTGAACTCGTGCTCTCTGAGGAGACGTCGACCGTGAGCTGGTTCGGCCAAGGCCCCCACCAGAGCTACCCGGATAGCGGGCAAGGGACGCGGACGGGCTGGTTTTCGCGGTCTTTGGCAGACATGGACGTGGACTACGCACGGCCACAGGAATGCGGCGCACGCTCCGGCACGCGCTCGGCTGCCCTCGAGATTGCCGGCAGCACGCTGGAAATCTCCGGTGATCCTTTCGCTTTGACAGTACGCCCCTACGGGCTGAAGGCTCTCGACACGGCAGCACACCGGCCGGACCTGAAAGCGGACGGCAGGACCTACCTGTATCTCGACCATGCCCTCCGGGGAGTAGGAACCGCCGCGTGCGGCCCCGGCGTCCTGGAGCCGTACCAACTCAAGCCACGGGAAGCCGACTTCACATTGACCCTAAGAGTGCATAACACCCAAAACGACCAGTGAAGACCCGTAAATACCCCCGCTGACCCCGGGTCAATAGCGGTGAACTGGTTGGCTTTGTCCCCACCTGCGTGCGGGGCGTCACAATAGTGCGGAATTCCATTTTACTGACAGTGGCTCTTAATGTTCTCAGATCCCACCCTGACACCCGGAGGGGTCGGAAATGGAGCTAGGGACACCTGGAATAGTCGAAACCGCCCAGTAAATCTGGACCTGGCGAAGTCGATTTGCGCAACAGGAAGCTATGTCACGGGTGGTGACTGGGTCGCCGCGTCGAAGAACAAAGGAAAGCTCCGCCCGCAGGCCTTGTCCTCCCACGTCAGACGCCTTTGGCGTCAGGTTCGGGTGTGCCCCTTTCCGAACAGGACATGCCAAGATGTGGGTGCTTGCGGTGGAACTCGCATTTCCTTCATATGGCTGCCCCAGTGGCGATGCCGTCACAGGGGCAGCCATATGAGGGCGAGAGCGTTTGGGGTCTGTCGCTGCTCCCGACAAGCCCATCTCTCCGGGCATCACACGGGGAAGTTCTCCTACCTTCGGCGCGTCCCAGACGGTTTCGTGTCAACTTTGGCTTCTTGAGGCTAGCGCTTTCGGGAGGATTGCGGTGGGCCGAGTTCGGTACGCGCGAAGACCACCTGCTGCCCTGGTACAAACCCACCCAGTGAAGTGAAGACTGCCTCTCACTCCCCGCCATTGACTCATATCATGAGTTCGTGCTCATATTGTAATACTCCGATTTACCCCACGCCGACACATTCTGGCCGCTGCAATCCGTGCTCGGCCAACAGCCCGCGGAACACCGAAGAGTTGCGCTTATGGCGTCCCGTGGAATCCGTCGTCACCCTCGTTCTCAGCATCTTCATCTAAGAAGGAACACAAGCAATGACTATCAACAGCGCCGTGGCCCCGCTTCAGGGGGTCCGCGTTCTGGAACTGGGCAACTACATCGCCGCACCCACAGCAGGGCGTATGCTGGCCGATTTCGGGGCGGAAGTCATCAAGGTTGAGCGCCCCCGTACCGGCGATGAACTCCGAAACTGGCGGCTATACGCGGGCAACACTTCGATGCTTTACCGAACCATCAACCGGAACAAGAAATCAGTGGTGATCGATCTGCGGACCCAGGAAGGACGCCAGCTTGTCTTGGAACTGGCCGCAGTCTCGGATGTCGTGTTGGAGAACTTCCGCCCCGGTACCTTGGAAAAGTGGGGCCTGGGACCGGAGGTGTTACACGAAGCGAACCCTGACCTGATCCTGACCCGGATTTCCGCTTTTGGTCAGACCGGGCCGATGGCTTCCCGTCCTGGCTTCGCTGCAGTCGCCGAGGCCTTCGGGGGCTTCCGGGAACTTGTCGGCGACCCCGACCGGCCGCCGGTCCGGGTGGGTGTTTCCATCGGCGACACCATCGCCGGGTTGTACGCGGCGTTTGGGTCGGTCATGTCGCTCTTTGAACGCGAGGTCAAGCGCGGCAAAACACCGATACCCCTGGACCATCGGATAATGGACATCGCCCTGAATGAAGCCATGCTCTCGGTTACAGAGTCCCTGATTCCCGACCACACGGCTTTCGGCATTCAACGCCAGCGCACCGGTGGACGGATGGAAGGGATAGCCCCCTCGAACGCGTATCTGTGCATCGACGGGAGCATCGTCGTCGCGGGCAACGGTGATTCCATATTCAAGCGCTTCATGGACGTCATCGGCCGTCCTGACCTGGGCAACGACCCAGGACTTCAAACCAACGCAGATCGATGGGAACGGCGCGACGAACTGGACCAAGCCATCGGGGAGTGGGCCCAGGGCTTCACAACAAAGGAGGCCCTTGTCGTCCTCGATGCCGCCGATGTGCCGGCGGGCCCTATCTACACCGCAGCCGACATCATCGCCGATGACCAGTACGCCGCAAGGGACATGGTGCAGAGGTTTGACGTTTCAACCGGAGAAAAGACGATCCCTAATGTTGCGTTTCCCGGGATCATTCCGGTGATTGGCGGGAAATCGCTGACGATCCGAAATCTCGGCCCGGACCTCGGCGCAGACACTAAGGAGGTCCTGGAACGGGTGCTCGGAAAAACCGCGGAGCAGGCGGACTCGCTCATAGGCAAAATGGAAATGGACACAGTATGAACACCAGAAGCGACTTTCGGCTCAGGGACGTCACCCTACGGGACGGGCTGCAGCTCACCGGCGGCGTGCTCTCCACCGAACGAAAAGCATCCATCGTCCGGTCGTTACTGGCAGCAGGAGTTCCGGCCATTGAAATTGGGTCAATGGCCCGGCCGGACCTGGTACCGCCGATGGCAAACACGCTGGAGCTCATCAACGCACTGACTGCCGAAGAACTGGAAAAGTGCTGGATCTGGGTGGCAACACCCCGCCACGTGGAGAAGGCCGCGGCCGCCGGAGCGGTGAACATGCAGTACTGCCTCAGCGTTTCGGACGCCCATAACCAAGCCAACATCGGCCGGCCCACGGAAGAAAGCATGGCGGCCCTACCCCAGGCCCTCAAGTACGCCCGCGAAGCCGGCGCAACCCTCCAACTCTGTCTGGCTACCTCATTCACCTGTCCCTTTGAAGGCGACATCGACCCGGGCCGGGTACTGAAGCTAGTGGAAGACCCCAGAGGCAATGGCGTCAGCGATGTCGTCATCTGCGACACCCTGGGCCACGCCGTCCCAGAGCAAGTGAACGCCCTGATAGGGAAGGTAAAGGCGGCGGTCGCTGACCGGGGCGTAGTCTTTCATGGACACGACACATGGGGCATGGGTGTCGCCAACGCGATAGCGGCCCTGGACGCCGGGGCCACCACTATCGACGGGGCACTCGGCGGACTTGGTGGCTGCCCATTCGCTCCCGGCGCCTCAGGAAATACTTCTACCGAAGACTTGCTGTTCGGACTTCGCCCGAACTGGCTGAACCCGGAAAACTTTGCTGACCTCGTCCGGCTGGGCGAATCAATTACCAGCGAACTTCACGAGGACAACCGCTCCAAGTCAGCGCTGGGAGCCCGCTCCAAAGCAGCGGCGTTCCGATGGGTTATGTCGAGTTGACCTTCAGGGCATGAGGAAGGGCGCTTGTCGATGGCAAGCGCCCACCGATCATCCGGGTTATGCGTTCTGCCCCCTCCAGCAGGTCACCCACCCACTGCTCGCATACCTCCAGGGGCATCCGAAGCGTGGGACCCATGATGGTCAGTGCACCAACAAGGTCCGCCTGTGGATTGAACACCGGCGCGGACAAGCCGCTCGCACCAGACTCGCGTTCCCCCGTGGTGAGGGCGTACCCGTCAGCACTCGTCTGCTTGATCGCCGCCTTTAGCGACTCCCTGTCCGTGATGGTGCTGTCAGTAAGCTGGTCCAAGCGCGTCGACAGCACCCTGGTGGCAGCCTCGGGGTCCCACGCCAGCAGAACCCTGCCTGCCGATCCCGCATGCAAGGGCAAGATCCGGCCCACAGCCATATCACGGCGGATCATATGACGCGTTTCAGCCATGGCGACGCACACCCTGTACTCCATCGACGTCTGAAAGAAGCAGACCGTCTCGCCCAACCGATCCCGGAGCTCCTGAAGGACCGGTTTGATGATTTCAATCAGCTCGACTCCATGCGATGCCGCGGCCGCCCAAAAGGACATTTTCACACCGACTCTGTACCTGTCATCAACTCTGTCAATAAACCCATGAGCCACAAGGTTGCCCACCAACCGCTGGACCGTAGAGGTGGGAAGGCCAGTTGACTCCCGTATCTGAGCCAGCGTCAGCTCAGAACGGGTCAACGAGAAGGAATCCAAGATGTCACTTATTTTCGCCAGAACCAGAAGAGGTGGCGGTCCCTGGAAGTTGTCGGCTGCCATGCCTTAATTCTATGGCGACCCCCCGCCAGCAAGGCCCAGCGCCAAGAAACCAGGCCGTACCTGGCGGAATGCGCCGCAGGTCCGGCCAATTCGGCCTGACCTCGACGAGACAGACCGTATTAGACAAATCAGCCAAGAAGCCCACGGCAGCCGTCCTCTTCGGATGTCTGCATCTGAATCCTAAGTCCCACAGTCATGACGGACACTCCACAAGTCGGACCTTGGCTTCGTACCCGTTTTACGAATGGGCAAAATTAGCCGGGGTGGAAGTTGAAGCCCGCTTCAATGGCGCACTTTTCCGAGTGGCCGTATCGAGGCCGCCACAGCGGACGGAACCATCGCCTGGCCCGCCCAGGAAGGCATGAAGGACAGAACCCTAATAGACAAAGCTTCGGGCTACGAGATACGACATGCACCATGCCACAACTTCACGCTACCCACGAGATGACCCAGGCAGGCTGCTTCAAAACCAACGGGCCGGCAACCGGTTCCGCCCTCAATAAGGAGAAGCTGCCTTTTCCGTCCTCTCTGAGAACATCCCCCACCGAAATCCGTCTCTTGGGCGGGGCTGAGACCCCGCGGTGGGGAGGGCGAGCAACCAGAAGAAGGTCAGGGCATACAGTCCCCTTTGCCAGGTTGGCGTGCTCAGGGGACGCTTCTCTCGACGACGTTTCCAAGTCCGCACCGCTGATCAGGTTCTCTGTGGTTCACAAGGTGAGTCAGCGGGCAGAGGTTCATTTTGGGCGACGTCGATGCCTGCTACCCTGGGGTGCTTTGTTTCCAGGGCTGAGATGAGCGCTGCTTCGTCAACCGTTGAGCCGTGGCGGACGTTAAGGACTATCGCGCCCTTGGCCAGGGCGGGCGAACAAGCGGCCGTTGAACAATTTATCCGTGTGAGTGCTTGCCGGGACCAGCGAAATGAGCACGTCACCTTCTTTCAGCAGGTCTCGGGCGGTCTCCTCAGTCACTACCGGGAACCGGAACGTTCACCTGCTGAGTTCGCCATCCCGGTTACGTCCTTTGACTTCCAGGATCGGGTGGTCGGTTCTCCGGTTTTGCCGATGTGGGACAAATCGGACAGTTCTACAGTCCTAACGAAAGGTTCCTTCCGTGATGAAGATACAAATGACCGCCGCCGGAGTCCGGATACTTCCGCAAGTCCAGATGCTCCCCGTTCAAGCAGGGCGTTCAATAGGCGACCTCGCCCCACTCCACAGAAAACTTCGTGCAGGGCGTAGGGATGATGTTCGCGCAGCTGGATCCCTTGTGTTGAGGAAGGATCCTCGATGACCGGCGCCGCGACCGAGCTGACCGCAGAGACGGTCGGGGATGCAGCGATGGAACCGAGCGGTCACATTCCTAAAAAGCGCCGGGCTCCCACTCTCGCAGAGACGCAGAGGCAACGAGTGTATACAATGGCGGCATGCGTGCAGGTGAAGTAGCTTATCAAGCTCTAAAAGACGAAATCATCCAGTGGAAGCTTGAACCGGGAGCCCCGCTGGGCGAAGTGGAAACGGCGGCGCGTATCGGAGTGTCCCGAACCCCTGTACGCGAAGCACTCTCGCGGCTTGTCGCTGAAGGCCTCGTCACCGCCGGCGCCGGGAGGACTTTGACCGTCTCCCCTCTTTCGAAAAAGACCATCATCGAGCTCTTTGAACTCCGCGAAGCGCTGGAAATGCAGTCTGCACGCCTTGCAGCCCGGCGGCGAAACGCGGAGGTATTCGAGAAGCTGCGTCAGGATTTTCAGTCCGGCCCGGACCCTGATGTCTTAATCGATCCTGATCGCCCGTACTTCTTGGCCGGCGCCTTGGACCTTGCCATTGACGAAGCTGCCAGCAACTATCAACTCGCCAACACGTTGCGTGACATTCGAGGGCATTTCGCTCGAATCAGGAGGATTGCGCACCACAACCCCGTTAGGTTGAAGGCGGCGACGGCGGAGCACCTGATGATCGTAGAGGCCATTCTCGCTCAGGATGAAACTTTGGCATGCCAGGCCACTGCTGTTCACCTGCGGAACAGCCTGGGGAACGTTTTGGAGCACCTCGAACAGCATGAACAATCGAGCCAAGCCCAGGTGCCATCCCTTGAAGCAAACACCGCCTAGCTATACTGCCCAGGCAGGTTAGGTAACCGGCTGATGGGTGGTTGTCCTCCGATTGCGGTGCGGGGCCTGTGGACTCTTCTATGTCTGTCAAGCCGCATTCATTGTTTCGGATGAGGCATTGAGCGTCCGATAGATGCGGCGAGCCATGTGGCGCTTGATGCAGCGGGGGATTTCCTTGTCGGTACGACCTTCGGCGCGTCGTTTTTCACGTACTGGCGGGGTTCTGCATCCTAGGTCATCCGCGTTACCGCGACCATATGCAGTGCGCTGTTCAGCTCCCTGTCACCACCCCGGTTCAGCCAATGCCGGACGGTGCGCTGATCGCCCTGAACCCTTCCCCTTCCAGCAGAGGTGCGGCCTCGCTGTCCTTGACCAGCTCGTCCAGCTGTTTCTCATTGGCCATGAGCTGCTCGTCCAGTTCGAGGATGTGTTTAGCCGGGCGAATGGCCTCGTTACTGGCGACGGACAGGGACAGTTCTTCCTCGCAGAGCCGCCACCGACAGATGTCCGAGATCTGGGAGGCGGTAAGGGATTAGCGGGCATCGATCCTGGGTCTTCCAACGCTTCTACGCTACAGAATTAGCCCGAAGGAATACCTCCCCACCTTGGTGCAGGCGGTTCAGTCGGCGCCGGACCAGGTCCGAATGGACGGTCGAGGTCGATATGGCCATCTTCGCACTCCGGGGCTGCCACTTGAAGTGCGGGGCACTCTTGGTTGCGGACTGTAGACTGGGGCCGGTTCCACTCAACGAGATGAAGCTCACACAGGGTGACAGCATTGCCATCTTCGGCGCCGTCGGCCTCTCGGCTGTGATGGCAGCGAAGCTCTCGGGCGCCGGCGAGATCGTCGTTGTCGATCTAAGGAACAGCTTCATGACCAGGGATGCTGACACCTCGGCGTCCGGGGCAAGATCGCGCACCGCGAGGGCACGGCAGTCGCGTTCCCCGAAAGCCGGTCCACAGTGCCAAGGATTGCGTCGTGGCTGGGGCTGCTCACGCTCCCATTCTCCCTCCACAGTTGTCCTCTACGCGTGGGGCGGTGAAGTCCAGGGTGATGGATCGAGTGTCCACGGTGACCTTTTGTGCCATGGCCTCTTGAATCGCCGGGTGCAGCATAGTCAAGACATAACGGCCGGCGACGGGCAGCGGAAAGACATACCCACCGTTGCCGTCCGTGCGGGTGGTGCCCACATACCCGCCCCCAGCTTCAAGGAGGGTCACCACCGCCCCGGACACAGACGCCCCGCCGGCGCTGACCTTTCCGCCTACCTGTAGCCGGTCCCGGAGGAGAAAATTCTGTTGGAGGGTGCGGCCGTCGAAGTCAAAAACTTCGGCTATGGGTGCCCATCCGCCGGCATTGGCCACCATCAGGTACCGCCCGGCGCCGGGCAGCGCCACGGAGTAATTGCCTTCAGCGTCTACCCGGCTCCAGTCCACCGGTTCGCCGTCGATCTGGAGAACGGTCACGACGGCGGGGGTGAGGGGTCGGTGGTCCGGGGCCATGACCCGGCCCTGAACCACCAGTTCGGTGGCGGCGACGGCTGGCGAAGGCAGGCGGTGCGCAGCAGCGGCGCGTGGGATAAAGAAGGCCGCCAGCATCGAGGCCGCCGACGCCAGCGCTGCGAGCCAGAAAATGTCCTTGAACGCGTCAAATGAGGGGAGACGGGTATCGCCAACTGTCATGGTGACGGAGGTGAATACGGCGGCAATTGCCGCACTGGACGTTGAGGTGCCGATAGCGCGGACCAGGCTGTTCAGGCCATTCGCGGACGCCGTTTCGGTGATGGGCACCGCACCCATGATCAGCGTGGGCATGGCGGCGTAGGCAATGGCCGTGCCGACGGCCACCAAGGTGGAACCGATGATTACCCAGGCGATGGAGTCGTAGAAGAACACGCGGCCCACGTAGCCCACAATCATCACCAGCGCCCCGGCCATCAATGCGGTCTTGCCGCCGAAGATTCTGATGATGCGACCGGAAAGAGGTGCGAACACGACCATGGCCAGCCCGGAGGGGACCATGCATAGGCCTGCAATGATCACGCTCAGCTCGAAGCCGTAGCCGGTGACGGCGGGCAGCTGGAGCTGCTGGGTGGTCAGGAGCATGTTGGCGAACATGGAAAAGCCGATGAGCAGCGAGGCCAAGTTGGTCATGAGTACGGGGCGGCGGGCGGATGTCCGCAGGTCAACCATCGGCTGCCTGACCTTCAATTCATACGGGACCCAGACGGCCAGCAGTATCGCCGAAGTGAGGAACAGCAACAGCACCGGTTCGGACCCCCAGCCCCAGGAACCGCCCTTGGAGATCGCCAGCAGCAGGGCGGCCAACGCCGCCGACAGCACCAACGCCCCTGCGTAGTCGAAGGTCCCCGGCGTGCGGACCTTCGACTCAGGGACAACCAGCACCACAGCAAGGAGCAACAGTGCACCGGCGGCAGCGGATATCCAAAAAATAGAGGCCCAGCCCATGTACTCGTACAAAACCCCCGCCAACGGAAGACCCAGGGCGCTGCCGATTCCGAGGGTGGCGCTCATCAACGCGACCGCGGAACCCATCTTTTCCTTCGGCAGCTCATCGCGCATGATGCTGATGCCCACCGGTATCAGTGCCGAGGAGAAGCCTTGGAGGGCCCGGCCGATGATCAGCAACACCAAGGAGCCACCAACGGCTGCCAGTACAGACCCGGCCACCATGATGGCCAGGCACACCACCATCATCTTGCGCTTGCCGTACATATCAGCGCTGCGGGAAACGATTGGCGTTGCCACGGCGCTGGAAAGGAGGGTAGCGGTAACCAGCCAGGAGGCGTCGTCCGTACTCACGCCCAGGATTCCGGGGAAATCCGGCAGGAGCGGAACTACCAGTGTCTGCATGAGCGCCACGAGGGTGCCGCTGAGGGCCAGGACGGCAGTGATCGCGGACGGGGACGCGCGTCGGCGCGATTCGGAAGCGTGGGAGCGCGGCATCGGCTTGCTTTCTTTCAGGGGTAAGGAACCTTTGTGCTTTCCAAAGCTGTGACGCGAGAGCGACGGTGCGAGTCCACCCCAGGACGGAACTGCGACTCAATCTGACCAGCCAAAGACCTCAAACTCCCCAAAAGGCTTGTGCCCTCCAACTGTCGAATCTCCTCAGTGACGTTGTAGAGGCCTACTTCAAATCCGGAAGTCAGGAGGGAAGCGCCTTTGCGAACAATCATGAGATGGACGCCCCAATGACTCGGCCGCCTCCGGTGATAACGGCAACCTTGCCGTCCAGAACTCCCATGATTTCTCCTTGTTTGTGGACGCTGGAAGGTAACTACTGCGAGGCCAAGGTTCTTTGGCTCGTAGACATCCCACAGCTCGTGGCGGCGAAGCTTTTTTGTCGCGGTGCGTGGCCCAGCAGCGCGGCGCCTACCAGGGACGGAAACGGACCTTACCCCGAAAACAGGCGGCTCAGCTGCGGCGGCGGGCTGCCGTCGGCGAGCAGATAGACCGGCCTGACCCCTGCGCCGGGCTACCGGGACACCCGCCGTGTGACAGTAAGCAGGGGAACTTTCCGAACCGACCGAAAGGTGAGAGCACCGGCCAAGGCCGCGGAAGCCGGCCGAAGAGCGGTTCACCGAAGCTTGGGCTTCCTACCCCAGTTTACCGTTGCACAGCAGCCCGACCTCCTACGAAGCATGCCAACTGCACGGTTCTGCACGGGTGGCCGCGGAAGAACAGTGAGCTGGTTGCCCTTCGAGACGGCCGCCCAGCCACCGCTCACGTCGGTAAGGTTCTTCTTCATTTCCACCGACGCGTCGGAACCTCCGGCTCTCCTCTTAGGCGTGGTTGATGGCGTACAAGGCACTGTCATACACCCTCGGGGTTTTTCCCTCGTCTGCTTCCCTGGCTGCGAGAAAAGCCAGATGGGCGGCGGTTTCGGCCAGGGCGAAGTTCAGTGCGTATCCGTGCAGCGATTCCCAGCCCCGGCTCCAGGTGAGATGTCGGGCGGTTTCCCATACTGTTCGGGGGCTGTGGCGATCGAAGACGCGCTGGATCTCGGCGGCCCGTTCCTCATGGTGCAGATGCAGCTGTTGTGTTCTGTGCTGCAGTCCGCGGAACCTGTACTCGTGGCCCGGCAGGACTTCGGCGGCGGCGTAGGGAGTGATCTTGTCCAGCGAGCCGAAATAGTCCTTGAGGGGGTTGGCCGACTGGCCGGGTTCCAGCGAGATGTGCGGCGAGATCCGGGGAAGCACATGGTCCCCGGAGAAGAACGTTCCTGATTCTGCCTCGTGGAGGCAGATATGCCCTCGGGTGTGTCCCGGGGTTTCGATGACCTCGATGTTCCGGCCGTCCAGAGGAATGCGGTCCCCGTCGCCCAGGCTGAGCCCGACGTTCGAAAGTATCTCGAACTGCCGGCTGATGTCCGCCCTGTCCAGGATCTGGTTCCGGACGGCTGCCGGCACACCCCAGTGCTCCAGGCGCGTCTGGCGTGCGGTACGACGATCGGACGAGTCATCGGTGAGGAAGGGGCGGGCTTCGTTTTTCCCGAGGGCGACCCATGCCCCGGATGCCCGGACCACATCGGCGGCGAGGCCGATGTGGTCCGGGTGGTAGTGGGTGAGCACGATCCCGGTAACCGACGCTGCCTTGATTCCGGCGAGGTGCAGGCCGTTCCCAAGGTGGTTGAGGCCGGTTTCACTGCGCCATCCCGGATCGACGATGATGGCGCCGCCGCTGCCGGTAATGAGGTAGGAAAGCGTGTAGCGCATGGGGTTGCCCGGGAACGGTACCGGGATTGACCAGATATGCTCCCGCACCTGTTCCACGGGCGGCAGAAGGTTGTGCTTCCATGCACGCTGCTGCAGCACGCCCGTTACCGAGATCGCTGTCATTTTCCGGGCAGTTGCGCGCTGAAGAAGCTGCTCGGCAGCCCGTCCGCCAACGGCCGGAAGTTCGATTCGATGGCTTGCCCGAGGTCCTCCACGGACCAGGGCTTGTCGCTTTTAAAGGTACTGATTTCTTCCGGGTTGGCGTAGAGACCAACTTGGTAGCCCTGGGCCGAAACGACACGTCCGGTCATCCAGCGGGATTCGTCACTGGCCAGATAGAGGGCAACGGTGGCGATGTTGTCGGGGGAAACTTCAGGGGATTCCTCCTCAAGACCGCCGATCCTCTTGTCGTCCGGGATCGTGGCGGTTAGCCGGGTAGCCGCTCCCGGGGCAATGGCGTTGGCGGTGACACCATAGCGGGAGAGCCCCTGGGCCAAGGAATAGGTAAGCCCGACGATGCCCATTTTTGCAGCCCCGTAGTTGGGCTGCCCCGGCGATCCCTGCAGTCCGGAAACGGAGGTGAAATTGATGATGCGGTAGTTGGCCTCCGGGTTCCGCTGCTCACGGAAATAAGCCGACGCCGGTCGGACTGTACTGTAGTGGCCCTTGAGGTGGACCCGGATCACTGCGTCCCAGTCGGCTTCACTGAGGTTGAAGATCATCCGGTCCCTCAGGATCCCGGCGACGTTGACGACAATGTCGAGTTTTCCGAACTGTTCGATGGCTGTTTTCACCAAGCGTTCACCGGTGGCGACGTCGGCTATATCCCCGCCATCGGCGATGGCCTGCCCGCCGGCTGCAGTGATCTCCCGAACGATCTCCTGAGCCGGGCCCTCATCCCCGCCCTGGCCGTCCGGGCCGGTGCCGAGATCGTTGATTACCAGCGAGGCGCCATGCTTGGCGAACAGCCGGGAGATCGATGCCCCGATGCCGCGGCCACCGCCGGTGATTATGGCTACTTTTCCTTCAAGTGTTTTCATAGCAAGCTCCTGTTCTTATACTTCGGTTATTTCGCGGTTAGTGCGGACGGCTGGATTCAGCTGCTAGTGCGGCGCGAACAGTTAGAATGTCGCGGAGGTTCCGGCGGATCAGCTTCCCGCTGGGGGTGCGGGGGAACTCGTTGAGGAATTCGATCTGTTTGGGCCGCTTGTAGGAGCCCAGGTTCGTCCGGGCGAAGCTGTCGATGTCCTCGCGGATTTCATTACTGGGTGAGTAACCCGGGTTTAGCTGGATGACGGCAACAACCTTTTGGCCCCACTCCTCGTCGTCAACTCCGATTACGCCGACATCGGCGACGGCTGGGTGACCGATGAGGGCCTGTTCCACCTCTACGGGATACACGTTGGCTCCGCCGGAGAGGATCAGGTCGTCGCGGCGGCCCTTCAAATACAAGTACCCTTCGGCATCTAGGTACCCCAGGTCTCCGACGGTGACGAAGTCCCCCTGCCGGTTTTCCCGAGTCTTATCGGGATCTCCGACGTATTCGTATGGAAGGGTTGCCCGGAAGAAGATCCTTCCGCTTTCACCCGTCGGCTGTTCGGCGCCGAACTCATCGAGGATAACGACGGAACCGGGTTCGGGCCGTCCATGGGTGCCGGGATGCTCAAGCCATTCGGAGGGTGAGGCCTGGGCGATGATGCCTTCTGTGGCGCCGAGGTACTCCCAGATGATGGGCCCCCACCAGTCGATCATGCGGCGTTTCACACTCGGCGGGCAGGGGGCACCGGCGTGGATGGCGGTTTGCAGTGACGAGGTGTCAGCCGCAGCCTTCGTCTTATCGGGCAGTGAAAGCAGGCGGTGGAAGTGCGTGGGGACCATGTGGGAATTGGTGACGCCGTACCGCTCTACATCACGGAGGACCCACTCGGCGTCGAACTTCTCATGGACTACCAGGGTATGGCCCAGATGCAGGGCGGCTGCGGCGAAGGCGGCCGGTGCGGAATGGTAGAGGGGTGAGCAGACCAGATGGACCCCATCGGGGCGGGTCAGACCGAAGGAGTTGATCATGGCGACGGAACGAATGGCGACCTGCTCCGGTGTCTCATGGCCAACCTTCCGCTTGACGCCCTTTGGCTGGCCCGTGGTTCCGGAGGTATATCCCATGATGGCGCCCGCCACCCGGTCCACGGGTGCTCCCGTCGGCTTCCCATGTCCCAAGTCAGAATAGGGGCGCCATCCCGCCAGCACCTCACCGAGGGTGAAGAGGTGCTTGGCCTCGACGACGGTGCCGTTTGAGGCGAGCAGGCCTGCCTGGGCAGCACCGGCAACCAGAAGTTTTGCACCGCTGTTGTGGACGATGTACGCAGCTTCCTCGGCTTTGAGGTGAGAGTTGATGGGAACGTAGTACAGGCCGATCTGCTGGGCTGCCAGTGTCAGTTCCCAGTATTCGGGCTCATTCTCCAGGAAACTGGCGACCACATCACCCACGCCAAGCCCCAGCTCACGGAAGTGATGGGAGAGCTGGTTTGTGCGGCCGATCAGCTGACCAAAGGTAATTTCATGGTCTCGCTGGATCACCGCGGTCCGGGACGGGTCGACTTCGGCCCACTGGTAAGCGCTGGGGGCGGCTTCATCGCCGCCGGAAGAGGAAATAGCGTTCATGGCCAGCTCTGTCTAGAGGGAAGAGGCAAGAATATTTAGAGACGATTTGCGTCTGTTATTAGAGTAGAGCGTGCGTTCTATGCCGTCAAGGGAGATTTAGGGCGCCAAGATTTCCGGAGCATTCAGGGCCAATCGGACAACCCGGCGGGAAAATTCCCGACGGTCATCGAGCAGCCGGCTGGCCTTGTCGCTGGGGGCCAGGAGGAAGCGGTTAATGATCGGCCCGCGGATGGCGTCAAACAGCAGCCCGGCGGATGTTCCGGCGGGCAGTTGCCGGCGCGCCACAGCACGCGCAATACATTCACGTGCATTCTGCATCCAGTCGGCTCTGATCGTATCCATGGCCGGATCCAAAATTTCCGGGTAGATCTTTGCCTCGATCTGCAGGCGCAGCTCCGCGAGGCCGCGGGTCGAATGCAGGCTGACAATAAGGTCCTTGGCCAGCTGCTCAAGATCGGTCACCACATCCCCGGTATCTTTTATCCCGACTTGATGCCGGTCAACCATGCGCATCGCACTGGTGAGCAGGTCCTGCTTGCTGGCCCAGCGGCGGTAGAGGGCGGCCTTGCCGACATTGGCGCGCGCGGCCACTGCGTCGATCGTGAATCCGCCCCAGCCGACTTCGGAATAGACCGCAATGGCAGCCCTGCCGGCACGGTCCTCAATGCTTGGATCTGCGGGGCGTCCCCGCTGCACTTCCGCATGAGCCTTCGCTGCCACTGAAAACCTCTTTCGCCAAGGGGTTGACTTCCCCCTCCAAGTCTCCCATTATTCTGTATCAGAATACAGACAATTTCTGTCTGTAAATTGGTGGTCGCATCCCCGTCCTATCCCTGCTTCACCTCTGCGGGCAGTGACGCGCTGGCCTGCATCAGTCTTTGTCTTCCCGCCAGAAGTCCTTGTCTTTTCCTATTCGACGGGTCCATGGTGGCCCCTTCCTGAAAGGGACAATTCCATGCCAATAACCCACAATTCACCCAACGCCCCCGGAAGTGCAGGCAGCGTCCATCGGACCGCCGGCTGTCGGCAGTTCCGCCGCAACCCGGCCAGTGCTAGTTGAGGAGAACGCCATGACCTATAACGTCCCAAAAGCAACACCGGAAACCGCGCACTTCTGGAACGAGGCCAAGGAGGGACGCCTCACCCTCCCCTATTGCCGAGACACCGGACAGTACTTCTTTTATCCGCGCTCTTTCTCGCCTTTCACCGGCTCCCGCAACGTGGAATGGCGGCAGGCAAGCGGCAAGGCCACGCTACACTCCTACGTCATCAACCACCGGCCGCTGCCGGGACGGGAGGTCTTCTCGCCGGTCATCGCCCTGGTCAAACTGGCCGAAGGCCCGGTCCTGATGTCCAACATCGTTGACATCGAAGCGGACCCCGCACAACTGAACCTCGACATGCCGCTGCACGTGAAGTTCGCGCAGATCGAGGGCGTAGCCGTCCCCGTTTTCGCCCCGGAAGGAGCATAGTGATAACACACCCCGCAACCTCCATGCACGGCGGAAACATCGCGGTCATTGGAGCCGCCGAAACAACTGAAATCGGCAGGCTGCCGCATATGTCCATGCTGGACTTGCACGCTGACGCCGCACTGAACACCTTGGCCGATGCCGGTCTTACCATCGCCGACATTGACGGAGTGGCCACTGCCGGTCCATTGGCCCTTGAAGTCAGCCACCATCTGGGCATCACTCCCCGTTGGGTCGACGGCACCATGGTCGGCGGCGGCAGCTTCATGCTGCTGGTCCGACACGCGGCAGCGGCGATCGCCGCCGGCGCCGCAACAACCGTACTCATCACTCATGGCGAATCCGGCCGCTCCCGAATCGGGATGAACGGGTGGGAACGTTCCCCGGAATCATTTGTCGGACAATTCGAACTCCCCTACGGAGCCGAACTTCCCTACTCGACCTTCACCGTGCCTGCCCTGCGGTTCCTGCACGATCGCGGCATGTCGCCGGATGACCTGGCAACTGTGGTCCTGGCCCAGCGGGAATGGTCCGCGAAGAACCCCCGCGCCCTCAAGCGTGACATCATCACCCGGGACGAAGTCATGAACGCGCCCATGGTGGCCTACCCCTTCACCAAGGAAATGTGCTGTGTCGTTACGGACGGCGGCGGCGCCCTCATCCTCACCTCGGCCGAACGCGCAGCAGACCTGCCCGCCGCCGACCGCGCCGTCTATCTGCTCGGCTCCGGCGAAGCCACCGAGGCGCCCCTAGTGTCCCAAATGACGGAGACCGGTTCCTTTCACGCTTTCCGGCGCTCCAGCACCGAAGCCTTCGCTACCGCAGACTTGGGCCATGCCGATATCGATCACCTGATGATTTATGACGCATTCGCCCACCTGCCCCTATATGGGCTGGAGGATCTGGGGTTCGTCGGCCGCGGAGAATCTGCGGCGTTCATCGCCGAAGGTCATACGGCTCCGGGCGGCAGACTGCCCGTGAATACCAATGGTGGTGGACTTGCCTACACTCACACTGGGATGTACGGCATGTTCGCAATCCAGGAGGCCATCCGACAGCTTCGTGGTGAAGCCGCTGCTCAGGTGCCGGAAGTGCGGACCAGCTTCGTCCAGGGCGTCGGACTCTTCTTCGCCGCCGGGGCAAGCCTCGTTTTCTCCAACCAACGCCCCTGACGAGAACCCCGCACGTCCCCACGCCCAATCTGTCCGCATTAAACGGATTTGTACACATCATCAAGATTGAGACAACGGAGTCAAAAAGAGATGAACTCAGAAACTCTGCGAGCGAATCACACCGCGTCGCAACTGATCAGCGCCCGCATGGACCGGCTGCCGAGGCTCACCCGCACCCATCGACGAATCATCGTCATCCTAGTTGCCCTCTTCACCTTCGACCTGATCGACATAGGAACCCTTGGTATCGTCGCACCCGCGGTACGGGCCGAATGGGGCATGTCCCTTGAGGCGGTGGGCGTCCTCACGTCAACCACATTTATCGGGATGATGATCGGTGCCATCGTCGGCGGCCGCGTGGCAGACGGCATAGGGCGCAGGCCCACACTAATCACAGCTGTCGTGGTCTTCTCCAGCGGTTCGCTGCTCTCGGCGTTCGCCACCGGACCCGAGTTGCTAGGCTGGGCACGCATTGTCACCGGCATCGGCATCGGCGCGACCAGCGGTACCATCCTTGTGCTGGTCTCGGAGATGTTCCCCAAACCCCTGCGCGGGCGAATGATGGCGGTCATCTACGGAGTCGCCGGTATTAGCGGGCCGCTTATGGCGCTGTTGGCTCGCATTGTTATCCCCGCCGGCCTGTGGCCCGTCATCTTTCTAGTCGGGTCTGGCGGCTTCATCTTCGCCTTACTTGCCGTCAAACTGCTTCCCGAGTCGCCCCGTTGGATGGCGGCCCAAGGCCGATTGCAGCAGGCAGAGGCCGAAATGTCACGATTCGAGGCGGAGTATGAGGAAGAGACCGGAAAACAGCTCCCGGCCCCCCTATACCTTGATCACCAGTCGTCAGCGACAGGTTCCATTTTCGACATCTTCCGGAAGCGCGTCATTGGCAGGACGATCGTGGGCAGTGGTCTCTTCCTTTTGGCGACGGTCCTTAACTACGGTCTAGGTTCCTGGTTCCCGGTAATTCTGATCGAGCGTGGGTATCCAAGCGAAGACGCATACAGTTTCCTCTTTGTGCTTATGTGCGCTAGCGTCGTCGGAGCTTTGTCTTCTTCTACGGTGATCGACCGGTTCGAGCGCAAATGGCTCATCGTAGGGGCATCAATTGTTCTCGGCTCGTCGTACATGGTCATAGGTTTCGTCGACAGTGTTCCCGTACTTCTCATCTTCGGGTTCATCGCCGGATTTGTGCACAGCGCCATCACAACGACGGTGTTCACCTACATGCCCGAAATTTTCCCTGTGGAAATCCGTGGCCAGGGCAGCGGTTTCTCTAACGGCATCGGTAGGCTCGGCGGTATCGCCAACTCCCTGCTTATAGGCGTGATTATCGCGACCTTCGCGACCGAAGGCGTCTTCGTTTATCTAACGGCCATCTGCGCCCTAATGGTTGTCGTGGCGCTGTTCGGTCCGGTCATGGGCATCCGCAACGCACACCTCAATCTTAAGCGAGAAAAGCTAACTGCAGCGCAACAGGGGGTCTGAGCGGCACAGGAGGTTCGCGGGGTGGCGGATAAGTAGGCGCGACACCTGCCGCCCGGCCCCAACGGGCTGCAGCCTACGCAATAGCCACCAAGGTGAGATTCTCATCGGAAGTGCGTTCAGACCCATTCTGCTTGGGCACGCTCACGATCTGACAGGGTCCTACGACCTAATGCTGGCGATTCTCGGCGGCAGCCTGGTCGCCTGCGCCATCGGCCTCCTCGCCCTCGGCAAGTACCGCTCTGCCCCGGTTGACGGATTCGCCAAGGTCGCTGCCCATGACGAACGGCAGCGCTGAAATCCTTGCACAGTTGCATCCGTTATTGCTTTCCGTCGGTATCGGTTCAAGCTGCAATAGCCGCCAGCTTGGCCTTCGCAGGCACCCTGGCTTAATTGGGAGCGCACGCCGACTTCCGGATGGTTCGCGGACTACGGGCTGTCACTGCGGCCCTTTGCGCCTCATCACGATACCTGTCGCCCGGGCTTGCCTAAGTACCCCACATAGGAAATTGCATACATAAGAGTGATCTTTGTATGAAAATGCTTGACATCGTCGACGCGTGCGGAGTCCAATGTATACATTCTTAGCAGCCATCGCGTCTGCATATCGGGCCGCCCTTGGGTGCCCCCTAATCCGATCAAAGGAGCACGGATATGACCCTTGATACATCTCACGTAGGAAGAAGCGGCGCGATGGTCGAGCGAAGCTGGACAGCTTCAGATGCTTTGCTCTATGCGGTGGCCGTAGGTGCCGGTAGCGCTGATCCCACTAAAGAGCTGGAGTTCACAACAGAAAACTCGGCAGGAATTGACCAGCAGGTTCTGCCGTCCTTCATCTGTGTCGCTGCCGGAGCGCCTCTTCCAGAGGGGCTCGACATTGACTTCACAAAAATGCTTCACGCCGAAATGGGGTTCCTCCTCTACAAAGACGTTCCCGTGGATGGAAAAGTCACTTCGACAACGACCGTCAGAAGCATCTATGACAAGGGCTCCGGAGCGCTCGTGTCGACAGTCACCGAGGTGCTCGATGCTGCAACGAAAGAACCCGTAGCGCAGCTGGATTCTGCATTGTTCATTCGAGGAGCCGGCGGGTTCGGGGGCGACCGCGGGCCCAGGGATCCGTGGCAGCTGCCAGATCGTGAGCCTGATGAAACCATCACTGCCTCCACGCTCAAGGAGCAGGCGCTTATCTACCGGCTCACTGGTGACAGGAATCCGCTGCACAGTGACCCTGAGTTTGCCAACAAGGCAGGCTTTCCGCGCCCCATTCTCCATGGAATGTGCACGTACGGCTTCACGGCCCGCATCTTGCTGCACGCAGCGGCCGACTCAAATCCCTCAAAATTCGGAAGCATGTCAGCCCGCTTCTCCAAGACTGTAGAGCCCGGCGAGACACTCACTGTCCAGGTGTGGCATGACGAAGCTGGGGCTCTGTTCCGCACTCTGAACGAAAACGGCGAAGTCGTGCTCGATATGGGCCGACTCACGCATCGCTCCTGAGCGCACTGCAAATCTGAAGGTGAATATGAATGCTCTCGAAGGTGTTCGCGTCCTCGACCTCAGCATGGGAATCGCTGGCCCGGTAGCCGGCATGCTTCTCGGTGACTTCGGTGCGGACGTGGTCAAGGTAGAACCACGAACAGGCGATCCAGCCCGTTCTGAACCAGGGTTCACTGTTTGGAACAGAAACAAGCGAAGCGTCGTCCGTTGCCCGGACAAAGCAGAGGACAGGGCATGGATGGCCGAGACCCTGGCGGCCGCTGATGTCTGTCTCCTCGGTGAACAAGAGCTCGGGGTATGGGGTGAGCAGGCGCTGCGTGCAGCCGAAGAGAATCTCCGCCTTGTCGTACTGAAAATGCCCCCATACCTCGACGGCCTTACCCCTTGGGGGGAAGGCGAATCCAATGGACTACTGGCAGCATATGGTGGTCAGGCCACCAGGCAATCATCTTGCACGGGCGGCCCCGTAGAGACTCTCTCGCCGTACATGCTCTACATCCACGGCATATGGGCAGCAACCTGCACAGTTGCTGCCCTTGTGGAGCGGACGACATCGGGGCGGGGGCAGACTGTGACCGTTACCGGTGCCAATGCCCTCATGGAAGCAACAGTGAGCGCCCTGAGCGTGGATCCAATCGAACCCGACCCTGAAACCGCCATCGGCCCTTCGGGCCGTCATCCCACGTACCGCCCGTTCCGAACCGCCGACGGAACCTGGATTTCCTCCGGCGCACTGGGACCCAAATTCGAGCCCGCCCTGCTCCAAGCGCTGGGCTGCGGTCACATCCTGAGCGACCCGCGTATCGATGGGCAAACCGCCAGAATGTCGCTGCCGGAGAACCGCGAGTGGGTCCTGCCAGAGATTACAGCTGCCTTCGCGTCCCGGGGGAGGGACGAGCTGCTCGAGCTCATGGACTCGATCGGTGTGCCCTGTGGACCTGCTCAGAGCCGAGAAGAATGGTTCGATTCAGAACAAATCAACGCCATTGGCATGAAAGTAAAGGTGGAGGATCCTGTACTCGGTGAAGTAGTCATGCCAGGCGTTCCGGTGAAGCTGACCGGCAGCCCGGGTTCCATTCGCAGTGCCGCCCCCGCCCTTGGAGCCCATACAGACGATAAAGCTTGGCAGCGGCGGGACAACAGTGGCACCCAAGCCCCACGTTACGTGGAGGGCCCGCTGGCCGGCTTCCGCATCCTTAACACTGGAACATTCGTTGCTACACCTTACGCCGGGCTTCTTCTGAAGGAGCTTGGCGCCGATGTCATCAAGGTCGAACCTTTGACCGGAGACCCATTCCGGGTCTCGGGATACACGGTTAACCGCGGAATGCGAAGCCTGGCCATAGACCTACGCTCGCCAGAGGGTCAAGCAGCCTTCCATCGCCTCGTCACGAGCAGTGACGTTGTTATCGATGGTATGAGGCCGGGCGTGATGCAGAAGATGAACATTGACTACGACAGCCTCGTGGCGCACAACCCTGAGATCATCAGCATGTCACTTTCGGCATACGGCGAAGGCGGGCCTATGTCTCACCGTCCAGGCGTTGACATGGTTATGCAGGCTGAGAGCGGCATGATGACCTCTTGGGGCGGTAAAGATGACCCCATCGCGAACTCCATTGCCATCAACGACGTGGCCACTGCCGCCTTCACAGTGCTGACATGTGTCCTGGCCCTCCACAGACGCAACATAGGAGGCGGCGGACAACGCACCTGGGACTCTCTCGCCGCCACATCCGTGTTCCTGCAGATGGAGTCCATGGTCCGGTATCGAGGCCGCCCGCCGGCCCCCACCGGCTGCAGTGATTTGCGGGGCCTCGATCCGATGCACTCCTACTACCGGACCAAGGATGGGTGGCTCTATCTGGATGCTCCCGCCGGTTATGACCCCTGTGATAGCGCCAACGCCCTTCTGATGAAAAAACTGGGCATTGAGATTACCTCGTCAGAGGCTCTCCAGTATCAGCTCAGCTCCAAACTGGAAACAGGCACAGTTGATCAGGGTCTCACCTGGCTGCGCTCGGTCGGGCTTCGAGCTGTTAAGGCCCGCCAAGTCGCAGAGGTCCTTCAGGATCCGGCAACCCTGGAGCACGAAGTCGTGCATATCCGTCCATCAGATGACGGAGGCACCTTCATGGTTCCGGGACGATATGCAACATTCAGTCGGACCCAGCGGCGCGGCCCGCTGAGTCCTCCTGGGACAGGCGAACACACGACTGCAGTCCTGCAGGACGCCGGGTTCGCCGAGGATGAGGTCCAGGCCCTGATCGATGCTGGCGTAGTCCGTACGGGCGGCCCGGTGCGCCACGTCCTTCCCATCCAGTACCGCTAACGTTTAGCGCGCTCTGAAGGCTCCCGCCACTTGCAGGTAGCTCCAGTGCATCTGCCGCAGCGCACTAAGGAGGCGACGCAGCACAGCGCTCAGAGCACCGTTGGTCATCAGGCTGCTAAGGCAAAGCCACTGAGGGCCAGGCTGGCTGTGGCACCGTCGACTTACATGTTCCCGCCCTACCAAGCAGTTCCGCGTCAGAGATCCTGTCGCCACGCACGCTCTCGAACATCAAAGAGGGCTCACACCGAAGCGTGGTGTGGTTTGAGACTGCAGCCCTTGCGCAATTGTGTATGTGCAGGGACAGGCTCACCGGCGTATTACTACCGCGTCCGACGGCACGCGTAACTGTCGTGACCTTGGTCAGATTGACCAGCCACTCAACGGCGTCCTACGCGCCCAGCATTTAGAAAGGTACATTGATGATGACCCCTTTTACGGAACTGTTGAATATCCCTGCTACAAGCGCGGGGCGTGACCTGGAGACAACAGATACGATTCCAGTCATCAACCCGGCTACGGGAAGTGTGTTCGCGCATGCGCCAGCTGTCACTCCTGACCAGCTGGATGGCGTTTTCAAGGTGGCGCAGGATGCGTTTGAGAGCTGGAAGGTCGATGAGGACCTCCGCCGAGACGCGCTGCGCCAGCTGGCCGCTGCCTTCCGGGATCAGGCGGAAGAAATCGCGCCTATTCTGACTGCGGAACAAGGAAAACCTCTGTCAGACGCTGTCGGAGAGCTTCGCGTATCCGCGGACTGGTTCGACTACTACGCCGACCTTGAGGTGCCCCGGGAAATTCTTCGGGACGACGAAGGCGGATACGAGGAAGTTTTCCGCCGACCCCTTGGCGTGGTTAGTGCGATTACTCCATGGAACTTCCCCATTGCGCTGGCGGCCTGGAAGATTGCTCCCGCTCTCCGCGCAGGAAACACGCTGGTCGTTAAACCGTCCCAGTACACGCCATTGGCCACGCTGGCCATCGGCCGGCTTGCGCGTGGAATCTTGCCCGATGGTGTTCTTAACGTTGTATCCGGAAGCCTTGGATCAGCTATGGTTTCGAATCCGATTCCCCGCAAAGTCAGCTTCACCGGCTCCACCGAGATCGGGAAAACCGTTGCCCTTAACGCAGCAAGCGATCTTAAGCGTCTCACGCTCGAGCTGGGTGGCAATGATCCGGCGATCATCCTGCCTGATGTCGACGTGTCAGAAATTGCGCCGAGGCTGTTCTGGAACGCATTCACCAACAACGGCCAGCTCTGTTTTGCCGTGAAGCGCGTGTATGCCCACGAAAAGATCCGCAACGAACTCGTTGAAGCCCTCGCAAACATAGCCAGGACCATAAAGGTAGATGACGGCACTGTCGACGGCGCTCAACTCGGTCCCATCAACAACGCTCCCCAACTGGAGAGGGTCACAGAACTGGTAGACGATGCGGTGGCGCATGGTGCCCGGGTTTCGGCCGGCGGCAGCAGACTTGCACGCGACGGATACTTCTATCAGCCCACCATCCTCGACAACGTTGACGACGGCTTCCGCGTGGTCGATGAAGAACAGTTCGGGCCGGTCATGCCAATTGTGTCCTTCACGGATGAGGAGGACGCCGTCGCCCGCGCCAACCGGAGTGAGTATGGGCTGACTTCCTCCGTCTGGTCTGGTGATGCAGAACGGGCCTTCCGCCTTGCAAGCCAAATCGACAGCGGCCAGGTGGCAATCAACCAGCATGGCCGGGGAGTTCAGATGCACCTGCCGTTCGGGGGGCATAAGCACAGTGGATTAGGTGTCGAAAACGGCCCCTGGGGGCTGTACGGCTTCACAGAGCTTCAGGTAATCGCAGGGCCCCCGCGTCGATGACTCAGACAGACCCAGCAACCGTGGAAGCCCGGTCAGGGCTTTCACGGTTGCCTGCCCGCTCAACCGCAACCGCGATGGATCAGGGGCATCTCGCGGAGGACACCTGCGCCGTCCGCGTAGATTGTCTGAACTCGGTTGCAACACTTACCCTGGACCACCCTGCTCGGCACAACGCCCTGACGTTCGAAATGCTCGCGGCCATCCCACTGATAGTTCGTGAGTTGGAAGCTGACCCGGCAATTCGCGTCATCGTCTTGACTGGGGCAGGGAAGAACTTTTCGTCGGGTGCAGATATCCGGGATTTGGACCGGGTCCTTCATGAGGGGCCTCCGGGCGGCGTTCTGACGGCGGCAGAAGAAGCTCTGGCCAGAACGCACATCCCAACCATTGCTGCTATCCGTGGCTATTGCTTTGGCGGTGGCTGGCAGCTTGCGTCCGCCTGTGACGTCCGTCTGGCGGCAGCGGATACTCGCATCGCCATCACCCCCGCCAAACTCGGAATCATGTACCCTATGACGGGCTTGCGGAGGTTGTTGCAGCTTGTGGGACCTGCCGTAACTAAGCGGCTCCTCTACTCCGGTGAATCCATCGGTGCTGATCGTGCTGAATCCTACGGGATGGCGGACAAAGCCAAGAATCTTGACGCTGAAGTGGCAAAACTCGTCGATAATATTTCCAGGCGTTCCCGTTTAACGATTTCCGGCACAGGAGAAGTACTCCCACGCGTTGCTGGAGGGCGTAAGCGTGGACGAAATACAGGCAACGTGGGAAGCGGAAAGCCAGCGCAGCGGGGAAGGACGGATCGGACGAGCTGCCTTCCTTGGTCGTTACGAGCCAATGTTCAGCTGGGTGCGGTAGCAGCACCAAACATCGGGACACTCCGACGCGGGGTGAACCCGAACCGCCTGCCTAGCGGCACCCTTGGGATTGCCCTGTGTAATCAGAAGGCACCTCAGCGAGTTCGCGTCGAGCGGCATGATTCAGCCCAGCCCGATCGGGAAGACGGCCGGAGTAACGTTGCTTCACCGCGCAGGGCAAAAAAGAACTAGTAGAGCCGAACAACCGCATGCAGCAAATCTCCGGCCAGTACTTGACCGCTTGGGCCGATGAAGTTCTTCACGCAACAGCCGTGCTAGCGAAGCTGGTTGAAACTCAACGGCCGCGGGATGCTTCCCCGTGAGAGTGCAAATATCAAACACCGCCCAAAGAGTCAAACGCACCGCGCGCTGTATACGATCTGATGAAGCATGAAAAGATCTTCCCCAGAAACGCTTGTACCTAAGCTCACTCAAGTGTTCAATGTATACATTGAACACTTCGGAGGTCCCTGGTAGCTGGAGGTTCTTTATCCAGTTCAATTGACTGCCGAGAAGCAGGAAACCAGCACCTGGCCACATCGATTGCCGGGGCCACCCCTAACTTTCGGCGCCGGCATGCACCGTACTCGCAACAGGGCACTCCGAAAGTCGGGGGCCGGCGCCGGATCCCCACCCGTCCACAAGATCTGGCGGCCAGGCGAAGGTGGGGGCGACAGGGCCAGTAGCGTGTGTCGCAAGATGCATCGGTCTCCATAGTGAAGGAATTGCTTTGAACCGCACAATGCTCAAATCGAAAATCCATCGAGGAGTAGTCACCCACGCCGATCTACATTATGTGGGGTCTATTACCGTTGATATGGACCTGCTCGACGCTGCCGACATATTTCCGGGAGAATTGGTGTCTGTCGTCGATGTGACAAATGGGGCACGGTTGGAAACCTACACCATTGCCGGTGAGCGGGGCTCGGGTGTCATCGGGATCAACGGTGCCGCCGCACACCTCATCCATGTCGGGGACATTGTGATCGTGATCAGTTACTCCTCTATGACCACCGAGGAAGCTCGCACGTATTCACCCCGGATAGTCCACCTGGGCAACGCCAACACCGTGTTGGAACTCGGAACCGATCCCGCTGAGAGCCACACCAAGGATCTCGTGCGGCCACCACTTGCGGCCGGAACATCAGCTTGCCCCTGAACTTCGCGTTTCGCTTACGGCAATAGCCGACTCAAAGTCAGACCAACTCTTGAACCCTCACGTTTTCCCTTGATTGCGCTAACCCGCTACGCCGGATCTAGCCCCTTGCCCGCGGAGCCTTATCCAAGGCGAGAATTGTAGGGGAGTCCTCACCGGGTGAAGCCCAGGCTCTTTGACAACCTCCACCTGCACACCTTTGCGGGTCAAGTCCTTAACGAGGGCGCAAATTATCGAGGTTGCGTGCCAGCCCGTCCATATTGTCCAGGACGACGTTTTCGTCTTTGACCTAGCGCCGTTGCACATGTTGACTGCCATCAGTGTCTGGCCATGCTCGTGCCCGAGGTGCTCGGTCAGCTCGGCTTCCAGCGCACTCCTCGTGAGCTGGTTCAGAAGCCCGCCCGGGCCAGGCTCACGCCCTGTTCCTTGGTCTGCGTGAGCAACCGCTCCGCAAGCTCCTTCTGATCGATGCTCTCTCTCGTTACAGGATCGACCATCACCCCTGTCATAGCGGTCGTCGACTCTGACACGGCCGTCTCCTTTGGGATCAGGCCGGACCCTCACACACCATTTTTCTTACAGTCCCCTGTGGTGTTGTTTGATGGAGCGGGGGAGTGGTGGCGGTACCTGCTTCGGTGTGCCACCCCCAGTTGAGGTGAAGGTCAGGAAGCGCCTGCGCGTTCAACGGGGCCGGTTAGCAGGCATTGTAGTGCGCTGCGGCCTTGACGCATTGATTGCGGAGGAGCCTTGGATGATAGAAGTGGCGCTGCCGTAGACCGGCAGGGTGACACCGGTGATGAACGAGGCGAGTTCGGCGACGGCCGTATGCACGACGCCGGCGACGGCGTGCTTGGCGATGGGGATTCCGGCGGCGCTGGAGGTCGAAATGATCGATTCCCCGTGGAGTTGTGCGTGAAACTGGCGGTGTACTTGTGTTCGAGTGTCACCGAAGCGCACGAGCAGGTCAAGGGTCTAGTCCAAACCTGCCGGCGTAAGGTCGGTCAGGCCGGCAGCGACGGCGACCGCCCGCATCCACGGCCTGTCCAGGACGTGCCCGGTGAGGGCGTCGAGGGAAACGCGTCCGGGTCCGCCGATCGCAAAGGACGTGGCAGCGAGCCCGAGCACTGCTGGGTATTCCAGGCCGCCCTCCATGGCGAAGAAGCCATTTGGTGCGTGCACACTGGCTGCGACGCCCATGGTGGCGGCGGCAGCCGCTCCGGCTGCCGGCGTTGCAAAGCCGAGGGCCAGTGCCAGGCCCGCACCTGCTTCACCGATCCGGCGAGCATGGCGCTGGTCTTCGCGGGTCGGAAGCCCCATCGCATGCTAGGGCCCGGCTTGCGCTGTAGCCTAAAGGTTATCCATCGCTTCGCAGGGACTGGCTCCGGGTAGGGCCCGGTGGACGCTTTTAGCCAGGCGGCTGATCAGGAGTGCGAGGGCTCGGGCATCATCTTCTTCCAGCCCGGCCATCAGGTCGTATTCGGCCGCGGCGACCCTGGCCTCGTAGACGGCAAGCATCTTCCGGCCACCGTCGGTAGGGACAATTTTCCGGGCCCTGCGGTCGCCCGGATCGGGGATACGTTCAACAACGCCGGCATCGACCAAGGTGTCGAGCAGGTAGGTAAGGACAGTCCTGTCAATGGCCAGGTGCGCCCCAAGAGCCTGCTGGTTCGGCGGGTCCTTGTGCACAACGGCGGAGAGCACCTGGAAGCCCCGGATGCCCGCGGGCATGTCAGCCACTGCTGCCTCGAAGAGGGTCTGGTAGCCGCGCAGGACCATCCCAAGGTTCCATCCCATGTCGCCCGGAACAGGTGCCGTCGTAGTCCCGAAGCGGCGATGCGTGCTTTCGGTCATGAGTTCATAGTACCGCAGGAATGTAGCCAAAAATACATTCTGCGAGAATTACCATCTGCTGGACAACGCAATTCATGCGATGCCGCCAGAAAGATTGACTGCATAACAGATAATCTGTCATTGAGGAGGTCATCAGATGTTTGGCGACATCAATGTCTTGGTGAACACGGCCGGTGTTGGCATCTTTGGCCCCGTTGAAGAAACCACGCCGGAACAGTTCACCACCATGTTTCGGGTCAACCAGCTCGGCGTGTTTCTCGGTATCAAGCACGTGGCTCCCAGCATGCGAACCGCCGGAGGCGGCTCGATCATCAATATCGCCTCCGGAGCGGGCCTTCGCGGGCTGGTCAACATGTCCTGCTACTCGTCGACTAAGTGGGCCGTCCGTGGCCTGACACGGAGCGCGGCGATCGAGCTGGGCCCGGACAAGATCCGG
>NZ_VHIJ01000032.1:0-56082 GCF_006680095.1 Pseudarthrobacter sp. B4EP4b
GGCCCAGCTTCAGGGGCGGGAGTTCCAGCTTGGGGGCGGGAGGAGTTGCTGCAACAGTCACCTGTCCATTGTTGCAAAGCCGGGCAAATCGTGGATTGTCGGTGGTACTTTCGGCCCTCTGTCAGTCCCGCTCGGCGGCCCTGCGGCCCCGGCGGGTCTGGAAAGCTGCGGCTGCGAGCGTACCGGTATCGGGGAGGTCGTCAGGGTTGACGGCGGGCGGGGTCGTCACGTGCGTAGTTGCACGTTCCGCGGCCGGCGCCCGTCCGCCGTCGTCTGCTGTACGTGTGCCGGACACCTGCGGCTCCGCGGCCTGTGACCCTGTAGCCTTCACCACCAGCACCGCGATCAACGTGGTGACCGGGATGGCCAGGACCAGGCCGATGGAACCCACCAGGGTGCGGATGACCTCTTCGGAGAGTTCGGCGCTGGTGAGGGTGTCCGCGAGCGGGCGGTCGTAGAGCATCACGATGATGAGGATCGGCAGGGCGGCGCCGGCGTAGGCGAACGCAATGGTGTACACGGTGGAAGCGATGTGGTCGCGGCCGATCCTCATGGCCGAGGTGAACAGCTTCCGCGCGCTGCTCTGCGGCGCAAGTTCGTACAGCTCCCAGACGGCCGAGGACTGTGTGATGGTCACGTCGTTGAGGACACCCAGGCCGGAGATGATGAGCCCGCACAGGATCACGCCCGAGATGGAGATATTGGCCGAGGTGTTCATCAGGGTGGTGGCGTCATGGTTGCCCACGCCCGCGAGATTGGCAGCACCCGTTGCCCACGCGGCCAGCAGAGCTGTGATGGCCAGGCCGAAGATAGTGCCCAGGAGTGCCGTGGACGTGCGAGCGGAGAATCCGTGGGCGAAGTACAGGACCCCGATCATAATCACCGTGGATCCCACCAGTGCCAGCAGCAGCGGCGGCTTCCCTTCCACCAGTCCCGGCAGCATAAAGCTGGCCAGCACGAAGTAGGCGCCGACCAGTCCGATCAGGGCACGAAGGCCGCGCCACCGCGCGACGGCAATCACTACCGCCGCGTACAGCAGCGCGAGCAGGACGATCGGGAGGGTCCGGACGAAGTCCACGAAGATATAGGCGGGCGAACCCTGTGAGGCGGAGGCACCTTGTGCGCTGGACAGGTTCAGGTAGCGGATCTGGTCTCCGGGCTTGACGCCGTGGGACTTGGCTACGTCCGGGTTGATGACCACCTTCACCGGGCTGCCGCCCTTGTCCGGTTCGGTGAAGGCAAACGTACAGTCGGACCCCTGTCCCTGCTGGGCCTGTCCCTGCTGGCTTTGGGCCTGGTTCTGCTGGCTGACGCCCTGCATGCAGTTCTCGACCGCCACGCTCTGGATGGTTCCCGTGTCGAAGGTGACGCCCGGGGCCGCCGAATAAGGATTGGCCAGAGAAACGCCTTCCTTGCTTCCCGAGGGCCACAGCATCGCCATCCCGGCAAGCGTCAGCAGGGTCAGTGGGATCAGCACTGCGGCCAGGATCCGGTTTGCCCGCCGCCTGGCGGCAATCGCCTCTGGTGTCGGCTCCGAATGGTCTGTAGAAGCGTGGGAGTGTCCGGACCCCATCAGCAGTAGAACCTCATACGTTGAACTCTACGTCCGGCACCGTAGGGTTGATAAATGGATCGGCAGAACTGGGAGGAACCGGGCATGGCCAACCGCAGGACTGAGGAAAATGACGGCCTGAACCGGGCTGGAGCAGCCGCGGGAATGCTGCACCAGCCCGTGCTCAGCGTGCTTCCGTCGTCGGGTCCCACCCTGGGCATTGCCCTGGTGCTGCACGGCGGAAAGTCCCACAGCCGCGAGCCGGTGGAGGCCCGGCACCTGAGCCCAGCGCGGATGGTGCCTTTCGCCCGGCATCTCCACCGCGCGGGCCGGCAGCACGGGCTTGCGGTGTGGTCCCTTCGAAACAGTGTGCGTGGCTGGAACGGGGAGGATATGACTCCCCTGCAGGACGCCCGCTGGGCCCTCAAGCAGATCAGCAGCCAGCACCCGGACGTTCCCGTGTTCCTGGTAGGCCATTCGATGGGCGGGCTGACGGCCGTCTGCGCCGCGGACCATCCGCAGGTTGCAGCCGTGGTGGCCCTGGCGCCGTGGCTCAGCCCCGGTACGCCGGTCTCCGGGGTGGCGGAGAGGAAGGTGCTGATCGTCCACGGGACCTTCGACCGCTGGACCAGCCCGTCGGCGTCGCTCGCGTTTGCACGGCGCGCTGCGGCCGGTGCCGCCTCGATGCAGTACGTGGCGCTGAAGGGTGCCGGGCACTTTATGCTCCGCAAGATCAGGCTGTGGCACACGCTCTCCACCGGGTTTGTGCTGAAGGCCTTCAACGAAGCGGCGGGGACGGATGTGGCCCTGCCGAGGGGATTCAACCAACTGCTGCCGGAATCGTCCGTGCAGGTGACCCTCTAAGCACCCTGTCCGCCCTGCCTGCACCGGCGTCAAGAACGAAAGGAACTCCATGCCCTGGCGCCCCCGGCCGAGTGACCGTTTCTACCGGTTGCTGATCTGCATTGGCCTGTTCCTCCGGTGGGCTTTCCGGATCAGGATCATTGCCACGGGCAGGGAGCATCTTCCGGCACCCGGGCCGCGCCAGGGAACCGCCCGGGCTCGGACGCCCGGCAGCGGTGCGGTCTTTGCCATCACGCATTTCGGCTTCCTGGACTTCGCCCCGGTGGAACTCATCCTGTGGAAGCATGCGCGTGCCCGGCTGCGGTTTATGATCCATCAGGGCGCGGCCGACCACTGGCTCGCCGGCCCGGCCATCAGTGCCACCAGCAGCGTGGTGGTGGGGTACACGGAACGCGCCGGCGCCCTTGACGAGGCGGTCGCCAAGCTGCGGAGCGGCGAATACCTGGCCGTGTTTCCGGAGGCCGGCGTGAGCCGGAGCTTCAAAGTCCGGGAGTGCAAAACCGGCAGTGTCAGGATGGCCGCCGAGGCACGTGTCCCCGTTATTCCGGTCTCCGTGTGGGGCGCCCACCGCCTGCTGACGAGGGGTCATGGGTTGTCACTGCAGTCGGCCTGGCGTGCGCCGGTCCGGGTCCATGTGGGTGAACCGCTGGAGGTGGGCCCGGACGTTGACGCCGAAACGGCCACGGCCGAACTGCGCGCCCGGCTGCAGGCGGGGATCGATGCGTGCATCGCCGACTTTCCCCTGCCCGTCCCGCCGGGCGCATGGTGGATGCCTGCCGACCTGGGCGGCGGCGCCCCCACCGAAGCCGAGCGGCAGCTGCTCGACGCCGAAGACGTGCTGACGCGCCGCCGTCGTACTTCCCGCAGAAAGTAGCCCAAGTAGGTAGCGCCAAGTGTCGTTTTGAGGGGTCACAGCGACACTTGGCGCTACTCAGTTGGGTGGCCGGGCGGCTTAGTCCGAGACCACCCAGGTCTCCGGGCCGGCGAGGCGGGCCTTGCCGCTTTCCAGCAGGGGCTCGACGGCGGCACGCAAGGCCGTCATGGAGTCGTCCAGTTCCAGCATCACCGGGTGCTGGTACGCGATCAGGGACAGCATGTCGCGGACAGCCTCGGCGGCGTCTTCCCGGGCAAGCGCCGGCTCATGGCCAACGAACACGTCCGTGGGCGCTTCCTGCCCGGCGCTCCCCGCACCTGGGGCGGCGTCAGGATCGGACGGCGCGGCGTAGCTCACGGCAAAGGCCCGGATCCGGCCCTTCTTACTGGGCGCAACGCCGGCGCCGAAGGCAGACTCCGGCTGTGCGCGCAGCACGATGGCGCCGTGGGCTCCCGTGAGGTCGTCCAGGAACAGCTTCTGCACCTGTCCCACGGACAGCACGCCGGGCGAATCCCAGCCGTGGATGGCCGTGTAGTACCGGCCCACCACGTCCGTCAGTTCCACGGAGCCGGTGGCCAGGTCCATCACCACGTCCGAGCCGGCGTTTTCATCGTTCGAAGGCCCGCCGTCGTCGTCCTTGGCCGGGAACACCGGAAGCCGCAGGGCGCCCGGTTCCACCACCACCAGCCGCGAACGCTGGATCGGGGACAGGCCGAAGTGTTCGGCGAAGGCTGCGCCGGGGGTGCCCGGCTCCACCTTGGCGCGGAGTTTCGAAACGCCCGACGGCGACTGTTCGGCTTCGCGGCGCAGCATGGTCAGGAGCGTGGCACCGATGCCGCTGCGGCGGTGGTCCCGCGCCACTTCGATGTAGGTCCAGAGCCGTTCCGGGTGCAGGGACGCCTCATAGACCACGCCTGCTGCGACGGGTATGCCGACGCCGTCGATGACGTCCTCAGCCACGATGCAGCGCCGCCAGGGCATGCCGGACCCGTCGGAGGATATGGTCAGGGCGCCGCGGAACTGACCTGCCTGATGGGTCTCCGGACCGCCCCAGATCTCCAGGAGGGCGAGGTCGTCCCCCTCGCGCCATTCGCGGTATTCGATGGACATGCTCAGGCGCCGATCAGGCGTGCGGCCAGGTAGCCTTCCACCTTGTCCAGGGAGACGCGTTCCTGGCTCATGGTGTCCCGCTCGCGGATGGTCACGGCCTGGTCCTCGAGGGTGTCGAAGTCCACGGTGATGCAGAACGGGGTGCCGATTTCGTCCTGCCGGCGGTAGCGGCGGCCGATGGCGCCGGCGTCGTCGAAGTCGATGTTCCAGTTCTTCCGCAGCTGCGCTCCGAGGTCCTTGGCCTTCGGCGACAGGTCCTCGTTGCGGCTCAGCGGGAGCACGGCGGCCTTGACCGGGGCCAGGCGCGGATCCAGCTTCAGCACGGTGCGGACGTCCACGCCGCCCTTGGCGTTGGGGGCCTCGTCCTCGGTGTAGGCATCCACCAGGAACGCCATAAAGGACCGGGTCAGGCCGGCGGCGGGCTCGATGACGTAAGGGGTGTAGCGCTCGTTGGTGGCCTGGTTGAAGTAGCTCAGGTCCGTGCCGGAGGCCTTGGCGTGGGTGGAGAGGTCAAAGTCGGTGCGGTTGGCGATGCCTTCCAGCTCGCCCCACTCCGAACCCTGGAAGCCGAAGCGGTACTCGATGTCCGTGGTGCCCTTGGAGTAGTGGCTCAGCTTTTCCTGCGGGTGCTCGAAGAAGCGCAGGTTTTCCTCGCGGATGCCCAGGCCGGTGTACCAGGACATGCGCTCCTTCATCCAGTACTGGTGCCATTCCTCATCGGTGCCGGGCTCGACGAAGAACTCCATTTCCATCTGCTCGAACTCGCGGGTGCGGAAGATGAAGTTGCCGGGCGTGATCTCGTTGCGGAAGGACTTGCCGATCTGGCCGATGCCGAACGGCGGCTTCTTGCGTGAGGTGGTGAGGACGTTGTTGAAGTTCACGAAGATGCCCTGGGCCGTTTCCGGGCGCAGGTAGTGCATGCCTTCTTCGCTGGCCACCGGGCCCAGGAATGTCTTGAGCAGGCCGGAGAATTCCTGGGGTTCGGTCCACTGGCCCCGGGTGCCGCAGTTGGCGCAGGCGATGTCCTTCAGGCCGTTCTCGGGGGCGCGGCCCTTCTTCTCTTCGTACTCTTCCTCGAGGTGGTCCGCGCGGTAGCGCTTGTGGCAGGACAGGCACTCCACCAAGGGGTCGGAGAAGACCTCCACGTGGCCGGAGGCTTCCCATACCTGGCGGGGCAGGATCACGGAGGAGTCCAGGCCCACCACGTCCTCGCGGCCGCGGACCATGGACTGCCACCACTGGCGCTTGATGTTTTCCTTCAGTTCGGCGCCGAGGGGCCCGTAGTCCCAGGCAGAACGCGAACCTCCGTAGATCTCACCGGCCTGGAACACAAAGCCCCTCCGCTTGGAGAGGGAAATGACCTGGTCGAGAACGGATTTTGCTGCCATGGGGGTAACTCCAATTTCTACAGGGCCGCTGGGTGCGGTCCGCGGTTTTCAGGCCCCGGTTGCGCCACAGGTATGCACCGTTGGCTGCCGGGAGGGGCGGATGAAGGAAAGATGCGTGAAAGCTGCGTGTCCTAGCCTACCGGTGCCTACCTGCGGAACGCTCCCCGCGGCCAGGGCAGGGTTGCCAGGACGATGGCCGCCAGGGTGAGGATGGTGCCCAGCACGGTTGCCGGCGCCACCACGGTTCCCGGCGCCGGGAGGATCACGTCCAGCGCCAGCGAGCCCAGCAGCTGGCCGGCGATCATGCCAAGGCCAGTGACCAGCACGCCCAGGCTGCGGACCAGCAGCGCGCCCAGCCCTATGAACACACAGCCCATGGGCCCACCCACGTAGTACCACCACTCCCCCGGCAGCGGGTTGCCCGGCCCGGCCACGGCCAGCTTGATGCCGTAGGCCGTCCACAGCACCAGGCCGCCAGCAACGAAGTTGACCAGCGTGGCGGCAATGGGAGTGCCGTAATGGATGGTGGCCGTTCCGTTCATGGCCTGCTGGAAGCTCATCAGGAACCCTGCCAGCACGGGCAGGAGGAGGGGAAGCAGCAGGGCCGACGGACCGGCGTCGGGTACACCTGCTCCCGTGCCGCCTGCCGCCGCGGCCCCTGTGAACCGCGGCGAAACGGCCCAGGCGACGGCGGCAACGGTCAGGAGACACCCGATGATCCGGATCCCCGTGACTGATTTTTTGCCAGCCGGCCCTATGCCAAGCCGGTCAACCAGCAGTCCGCTGACGGTCTGCCCCGTGACGGTGGCCACGGTGAAGAGGGCAACGCCGAGGATGCCCACCGTGAAGGACTGGGCGAAAACGAACAGCGCGCCGATGCCGCCGGCCAGGACGTAGACGCGGGGAAAGGCCCTGTTCCTGACGGCGGGGAGGATGCTTGCCAGGCCGGCCCGGCCGCGCGGCAGGACCAGTGAGATGAGGATCATTACCAGCAAGCCTGTGCTGAAGCTCACCACGGACGCGGCGATTCCGTCGCCCAACCTGGCTCCCAGCGCACCGTTAATGCGGCCCTGGACGGGAATGGCAAGGCCCGAGCCCACCGCCAGCGGCAGGCCTGCGAGCAGGGGCAGGCGGTGGGTGGAGGTCATTGAATCCACTTTACGTCAGGCATTATTGCTTCATGAGCAACGTTGAAGAGGTCCCCATCCGCGACAGCATGATCCGCCTTGGCCAGCTCCTCAAGCTCGCCAACCTCGTGGAGGACGGTGTGGAGGCGGCGGACCTGATCAAGAACGGGCTCGTCAAGGTCAACGGTGAGATCGATGACCGCCGCGGCCGCCAACTGCACAACGGGGACACTGTCACCGTGAACAACCAGACGGTGAAGGTGGTCGCGCCTGAGGCCTGACGCACCGGCTCGGCACCCGGCGGGCCTGGCTGCCTCAAGCCGCCGCCCGCCGTCGTACGCCTACTTCTTGAGTACCTCGTGCGTGAGGAACTCGGACACGTGTCCGATCTCCTGCTGGTTGATCCCGTGCCACATGCCCGTGTACAGCACCTTGGTGAGCTTGACGTGCTTGCGGACCCAGCCCATGGTGTATTCGATCTTGTCGGGGGTGATCACGGGGTCCTGCTGGTCCCGTCCCCAGAACAGGGGGATGGTGCCGTCCAGTTCGTCGTCCTTGAACGAAGGATCGTCCCCCGCGTCCACCACGAAGCCTGAGAGTCCGACGACGGCCGCGAAGTCAGTGGGCCGCTGCCGCAGGAGCGTGGTGGCCATGGCCATTCCCATTGAGAAGCCGAGCAGGGTCACCGACGGGTGGCCCACCCGGATGGCGTCGATCCATTCCAGGACATAGGACGAAGCGGCCTTGACCCGGTCCAGCGAGTAGTCGATGGATGCGGTGAGCGGGAACCAGGTGAAGCCGGGGCCCATGGCGATCGGTGCCCGGACCGATGCGACGGTGAAGTCATCCGGGAGCAGGTCGGCCAGACTGAGCAGGTCCTGTTCGTTGGCGCCGTAACCGTGCAGGAGCACCAGCAGCGGCTTGCCGTCGCGCTGGTCCTCAGGATGGGACCACAGAACAACAGGTGCAGGAAATACTTCGGCTTCAGTCATGGTTTCCATTCTTACAGTTACCCAAAGGTAACAACCTACGTTCGCGTAGCCCGCGAGACGGAAGGCAGGATAGGACCGTGACTGATACAACCAGCATCCCAACGTCCACTGCCCCGGCCGGATCCCACCCCTGGACCCGGTATGTGGCCATGGGCGATTCCTTTACCGAGGGCATCGGCGACCCCGAGCCCTCCAGCCCCGGCGGCTACCGCGGCTGGGCGGACCGGGTGGCGGAGGAACTGGGCCGCACCAAGCCCGACTTCGCCTACGCGAACCTGGCAGTGCGCGGCCGGCTGCTGCAGCAGATCGTGGACCAGCAACTCGCACCGTGCCTGGCGCTGAAGCCGGACCTGGTGACACTGTCCGCGGGCGGTAACGACCTGCTGCGCCCGGGCGGCGACCCCGATGCGCTGGCCGAGAAGCTCGATTCAGTGGTCCAGTTGCTGGCCATGGACGGCGCCACAGTGGTTCTCTTCAACGGCCCGGACACAGGGTCCTCGGTGCTGGGCAGGATCCGCAGCAAGGTGGCCATTTATAACGAGAACCTGCGGACGGTGGCGGCCCGGCACGACGCCATCATCGCCGACATGTGGTCCCTGCGCCAGCTCAACGACCCCCAGATGTGGGACGTGGACCGGCTGCACTTCTCGCCGCTGGGCCACCACACCATCGCGGCGATGGTCCTGGATTCCCTGAACGTGGACCACACCCTGGAACCGCTGCAGCCCAAGCCGCTGCCGTCGCGGACCTGGCGCGAGGCCCGGTCCGGTGACCTGGTGTGGGCCCGCGAATACTTTGTGCCCTGGGTGCTGCGGCGCCTGCGGCACCAGTCCTCCGGGGATGGCATCATGCCAAAACGGCCGACGCCGGGACCTGTGTTCGGCCCGGGTGTTCCGTTGGGTTCGGGCGAGGGTCCGTTGGGAACCACCGAGGCTGCCCGGCGCTAGCGTAGTGATGGCGGCCGGCGGGGCGGGCAGTTGAATTCCGTGGTGGACATGGAACCGCGCGATGTGGTGCGCCTGCGGCTGCGGTCCCAGATGCTTCGCCGGCCCGGTGCTGCCTCGCCGGAAGCCGCCCTGCAGTCATTGCTGGCGGTGCAGGCGCAGGAGTTTCCCTATGCCAGGTGGAGTCTGGCCCAGCGCGTGGGGGCCGCGGCCGGGGATGCCGGAGCCGTCCCCGCCGGCGCGGCGGACATCGAGCAGGCGGTTGCGGACGGCCGGATCCTGCGGACCCACATCCTGCGGCCCACCTGGCATTTTGTCCACCGGGACGATCTCCGCTGGCTCCGTGCACTCTCCGAGCCACGGCTGGAACAAATCAACGCAGCCACCTATCGCCGCACGGGTATTGACGCGGCCGCGGCCGCCCGTAGCGCGGAAGTCCTGGGCAGCGCGGTGTCAGGCGGCAACCATCTGACCCGGGACGGACTGGCAGCAAGGCTTCACGACGCCGGGTTCCCGGCTAAGGGCCTGGAACTCGCCTACCTGATCATGCACGCCGAAATCAGCGGCGTCCTGGCCAGCGGCACGCCCGTCCGCAGCCCGGGCGGGGCACTGAAACAGACGTACGCGCTCTTTGACGAACGGATCCCGGCCTGCCCCGGGTTGACCCGGCAGGAAGCTTCGGCGGAACTTGCCCGCCGCTACTTCACCAGCCGCGGCCCGGCGACTGTCAAGGACTGCGCCGACTGGTCCGGGCTGACCATGACGGACGTCCGGGAGGGCCTGCAACTTGCTAGCGAGGCACATCCGGAAGCCCTGGCTGAAACGGCAATTGACGGCGTCGTGCACTATTACGCCGCCGGACGTCCCGGTGGCAGCGACGGGGAAGCCGAAAGTACCCCGGAACCCCGCCCCCGGCTCGACCTGATCCAGTGCTACGACGAGTACGTGATGGGCTATTCCGCCACGCGCCACTACATGGGCGGCAGCGCCCCGGCCTTCCCCTTCCAGGGCGAGCTGATGCACGTGGTGCTGCTGGACGGGCGGATGGCCGGCTCGTGGCGGCACACGCTGTTCCCGGGCCGCTGCGAGCTCGATATCCGGCTCTCCCGGGCTGAAACTCCCGGGTCTGCCCTGGCCGCGGCGGTGCAGGACGCCGTGGACAGGTACGGCGCCTTTATAGGGCTTCCCACCATCCGCATGGAGTCCGGGGCTTAAGCTGGAAGGACACCAATGAGAGGCACGGCACCGTGAGCAACTTGTTTTTCTGGATCATCATTTTGTCATTTCTGATCCCGATGGCCATGCGGATGTACCGGAAGTCCGTCGCCCGCAGGAACCACGAACAAAGCTTCTCCGGACGCTACCCGGACCAGTTTCCCGGCGGCGGGATGTATCCCGGCTCCAATGGCCCGCAGAGCAATCAACCCCGGGACGGTTTCACCCAGCAGGACTACTTCGGCGGCGGATTCCGGCAGCTTGACCGGCCGCAGCCGCTCCCGGGCGAGCCGCTGCCGCCGGTCCAGCCGCTCCCGCCCGTGGGCCAGCAGTTCCCGCCTTACGGGCAGCCGCTGCCCGGGCAACCGATGCCTGGACAACCCGGCTACGGTCAGCGCGAAGAAGCCCCGCAGCAGCCTGCTGCCCCCGCAACTCCCCCGCCGCCGTCGGCCCCGCAAGGCTACCGCGCGCGCAAGCTCGCCGAACTGGATCAGCAGTACAGCAACGGTGAGCTCTCCATGGAGGAGTACATGAGCCGCCGCAGCGACATCATGAACGGCTAGGCCCTCTTATCAAAAGCAACGCGGGGTCACTAGATGCCCGATAACTCCGGATCTTCGGGCCGGAAGTGACCCCGCGTTGCTCTTTGTGGAACCTAGCTAATCCACTTGCGGGAAGCCCAGGTCGATGACGGACGTTGCCGGGTCCGGCCACCGCGTGGTGACCACTTTGCCGCGGGTGTAAAACCGGATACTGTCCGGCCCGTACATGTGGGTGTCGCCGAACAGCGAGTTCTTCCAGCCGCCGAACGAGAAGGTGCCCACGGGCACGGGAATGGGCACGTTGACGCCGACCATGCCTGCTTCGACGTCGAACTCGAACTGGCGTGCGGCACCGCCGTCGCGAGTGAAGATGGCAACCCCATTGCCAAACTCGTTGTCGTTGACCAGGCTGACGGCGTCACTGTAGGTATCCACCCGCACCACGGACAGGACCGGGCCGAAGATTTCGTCGTCGTACACCCTCATGCCCGGCTTCACGTGGTCCACCAGGCTGACCCCGATGAAGAACCCGTTTGAATCAAACTGCTGTTCGCGGCCGTCCACCACCACGGTGGCGCCTTCATTCTCTGCGCCCGCCACATAGGAGGCCACCTTGTCCCGGTGTTCGGCAGTGATCAGAGGGCCCATCTGCGACGCCGGGTCCATGCCCGGGCCGATCTTCAGGGTGGCTATCCGGCCCTTGATGGCGGCCACGAGGTCGTCGGCGATGCTCCCGACGGCGACGAGTACGCTAACCGCCATGCAGCGCTCACCCGCCGAGCCGTAGGCGGCCGAGATGGCGGCGTCCGCGGCCATGTCCAGGTCCGCGTCAGGCAGCACCACCATGTGGTTCTTCGCCCCGCCCAGGGCCTGGACCCGCTTGCCGTGGTCCGCGGCCCGCTTGTAGATCGACTGCGCGATGGGCGTCGAGCCCACGAAGCTGACAGCTTTGACGTCGCGGTGTTCGAGCAGGACGTCCACCGCCTCCTTGTCGCCCTGGACCACGTTCAGTACGCCGGCAGGCAGGCCTGCCTCCGCGAAGACTTCCGCGATGAACACCGCTGAGGACGGATCCTTTTCGCTGGGCTTCAGGAGCACGGTATTGCCGCAGGCCAAGGCGCTGCCGATCATCCACAGAGGCACCATGGCCGGAAAGTTGAACGGGGTGATGCAGGCGACCACGCCCACCGGCTGCCGGACGCTGTGGACGTCCACGCCGCTGGAGACCTGTTCCGAGCGTTCGCCCTTGAGCATATGGGACAGTCCGGTGGCGAACTCGATGTTCTCGAGGCCGCGGGAGATCTCGCCTTCGGCGTCGGAAAGTACCTTGCCGTGTTCGCTGGTCAGGATGGCGGCCAGTTCGGCCTTGCGCTGGGTCAGGATTTCCCGGACCCGGAAAAAGATATTGGTCCGCTTGGCCAGGCTCGTGGCCCGCCAGGCCGGCAGCGCTGCCTTGGCCGCGGCGATGGCTTCCTCTACGCGGGCCGCGGAAGCCAGGGCCACCTGCTTCTCCTGCTCCCCGGTGGCGGGGTTGAAGACGGGGCCGAAGCGCTCGGCGTCGGCAACCCGGCTGCCTTTGATGTAATGCGGAATGGTTTGCATGGAAGTCTCTCTTCTACTTTGCTGAATCCAGGGAACCGTCGGCGAGCTTGATGATCATGGAGCAGTCCTTGCCGGACTCGCCCGCGTCGATAAGGCGCTGGTAGAGCTGCTGAACGTGCCTGCCGATTTCGAGCGGCGTGCCGGTGTCCTCCGCAGCGCTGATGGCCAGGCCAATGTCCTTGTTCGCCAGCTCGGCAGTAAACGTGGGAGCGAAATCGTTGTTGGATGCGGCGGTGGGGACCACGCCGGGAACGGGGTACCAGGTGCGCAGGGCCCAGCTGTCCCCGGACGACACCGAGGCGATGTCCCAGAACACCTTCTTGTCCAGGCCCAGCCGGTCCGCCAGCACTGCACCCTCGGCCGTGGAAGCCAGGTTGATCAGGAGCATCAGGTTGTTGCAGATCTTGGCCGCCTGGCCGGTGGTGGCTCCGCCGGTGGGAATGATGTTGGCGGCCATCGGCCCGATGTACGTGGTGGCCTCAGCCACGGCGTCCGGTTCACCGCCCACCATGAACGTCAGTGTCCCTGCCTTGGCGCCGCTCATCCCGCCTGAGACAGGGGCGTCCACAAAGCGGAAGCCGGCGGCAGCGGCGGCGTCGTGCAGTTCCTTTGCTGCCGCAATGTCAATGGTGGAGGAATCCACCAGGAGTGTGCGCGCATCGGCGTGTGCCAGCACGCCGTCCACTCCCAGGTAGACGGCCTTTGCGTGCTCGCCTTTGGGAAGCATGGTGAACACTGCGTCCGCGCCGGTGACTGCCTCCGCGATGCTCCCTGCCGGCTTTACTCCTTCGGCCTCCGCAGCGGCGAGGGCGGCCGGGTTGAGGTCGAATCCGCGGACGTCATGCCCCGCTTTTGCGAGGTTCGCCGACATGGATCCGCCCATGTTTCCCAAACCGATCCAACCGATTACTGCCATCGCCCAAGCTCCTTTGCTGTGCCTCCGGCCGGGAGCAGCCAGAAGGTCTGTGTCCACCATCACACCCTGCTACAGTGCAATCAAGGGGAAAAATCACAGACGGTATGTGCACTGATGCACACGAAAGAAGGGATACCGGGTGGCGCGGCTTCCGAGTCCGGACGACTTGCTGATCTTGCTCACGGTGGCCCGGCTGGGCCGCTTCAACGCCGTCGCCGAAACGATGGGCACCACGCACACCACCATCTCGCGGAGGATCCTTGCCCTCGACAAGCAACTGGGCGGCCGCACGCTGGAGCGCAGCCCGCACGGGTGGGAGCTGACGGAGCTTGGCGCGTCGGCCGTGGCCGCGGCGGAAACGATCGAGGACACGCTCGGTTCTTTGGCCGCCGTTGTGGGCCAGGACCGGGACGCTGTGTCCGGCATGGTGCGCATCAGCACCTCTGACGGTTTCGGCGCCGAGTTCGTGACTCCTGCGCTGGTCCGCCTCCAGCAGCGGCACCCGTTGCTGAACGTGGAAATGCTCAGCGCCACACGCAAGGTCAGCCAGAACCGCTCCGGCGTGGACCTGGAAGTGGTGGTGGGCCGCACGGACGTGAACAATGCCCAGGCCATCTTCCTGACCAACTACTTCCTTCGGCTCTACGCCAGCCATGACTACGCAAAGGAGCGCGGCTTACCGGAAACGCCCGACGGCGTGGGGCAGCACGGCTTCGTCTCTTACGTTGAGTCGGCACTCCAGGTTGCCGAACTGGGACACCGGTCCTCGCAGCTTCCGGTGCCGAAATCCAGCTTCCAGGCGACCAGCATCTTTGCCCAGGTTGAGGCGGTACGCCGCGGCGGCGGGATAGGACTGCTTCCGAACTTTATGGTGGCGCAGAGTCCGGAATTCGTTCCGGTGCTCCCGGACGCATTCCAGCGCCAGATTCCCGTCTGGGCCGTGGCACGGCCGGAATCGCTGCGGTCCGCCCGGGTTCAGGCCGTGATTGCTGCGCTGAAGGAAGAAGTGGCGGAACGGCAGGATCTACTGGCAGCCTAGGTCCTGGCATCCACGGCAATTGTCAGGCCTGGAAAAGGCGCCTCACCACCTGCCCTGCGGCGAGTGCGTCGAGGCCCTCGTTGATCTCGGCAAGGGGCCTGGTGTCGGTGTGCAGCAGCTCAACGGGCAGCCGGCCTTCGCGCCAGTACCCCAGGTAGAGAGGGATATCCCGGTTCGGTACGGCATCGCCCATGTACGAGCCCAGCAGCCGCTTGCCCGCTCCGGCAAACTGGAGCGCAGGCACCGTCAGTTCCGCCGTCGGATGCGGCAGCCCTACCGAGACCACGGCGCCCCCACGGGTCACGTGCTCGAGGCATGATGCGATGACCCGGGCTGAGCCCACAGCTTCTACGGCCGTATCCACGCCATCACCTGCAGCATCCGCGATCAGCCGGGCAGCATCGTCGGGAGTTCCCACGGCTGTTGCCCCGCACTTCATGGCGAGCCCGTGCTTGCTGGTGTTGGGGTCGATGGCAATGACCGCTGAGGCGCCTGCGAGCGCCGCAGCCATGACTGCCGAAAGTCCCACGGCCCCGAGGCCGAAAACGGCTACGGACTGACCTGGTTGAACCGCCGCGGTGTTGAGGACGGCACCCATCCCGGTGAGCACGGCGCAACCAAACATCGCCGCGATGGTGTCGGGGACGTCGTCGTCGATCACCACTACCGATTCACGGGCCACCACGGCATAATCCGCGAACGCCGAAACCCCCAGATGATGGTTGATCCGCTCCCCTTCGGGCGTGCGCAGCAGGGCCTCGCCATGCAAAAGGTCGCCGGAACCGTTGACCTCGGCCGCGCGGTGGCACAGGGCGGGCCGCCCCGCACGGCAAGCACGGCAGGAACCGCAGCTCGGGACGAACACGAGGACCACGTGGTCCCCCACGGACACGTCCGTGACGCCTTCGCCTACAGAGGCGACCCGTCCCACGGCCTCGTGGCCCAGCGCCATGGGAAGCGGCCTGACGCGTGAACCGTCCACTACCGACAAGTCTGAGTGGCACAGGCTGGAGTAGGCGACAGTGACGCCCAGTTCGCCGGCCCGGGGTTCGGGACGGCTGAGCTCCTGGACCACCAGCGGCTGCGCTTCGCCGTAGCTGGTGCCGGCGGGAACGGTGGAATATAGGACGGCTGCTCGCATGAGGTTCCTTACCTTGAAATTGGGGGCAGACAGCTGCCCGGACCGGCGGGACGTCCGGTCCGGGCAGCTGCCATTTCCGTCTTGATGTTCCGCGCGGACTACTTCTTGGTGGCTGCGAGAAGGTCAGCCGTGCCCTGGGCGTCCGCGGCGTCGACGTCCCGCAGCGAGATTCCGCGGGTCTCCCTGAGGAAGAGGACAGAGACCGCTGTGACGATGCAGGCACCCAGCAGGTAGAGGGCCACCGGGGTGGAGGACTTGAAGCTGCCCAGGAGCGAGCTGGCGATGATCGGTGCCAGCGAACCGGCCACGATCGAGGTCACCTGGTAGCCGAGCGAAACGCCCGAATACCGCATCCTGGTGGGGAACATTTCAGCCATGATTGACGGCTGCCCGGCGTACATGAGTGCGTGGAACAGCAGGCCGATGGTGATGGCGGCCAGGATGACGAGGTCGTTGGCGGTGTCCATCATGGGGAACGCGAAGAAGCCCCACGTTCCGCCCAGGACAGCTCCCGCCATGTAGACCGGGCGGCGGCCGAAGGCATCAGACATTTTTCCAACAAGCGGGACCGCACAGAAGTGAATGAAGTGGGCCACGAGCAGCAGCAGCAGGATGCGGGAGGTGTCGGTCTGGACAACGACCTTCAGGTAGGTGATTGAGAAAGTCACCACGAGGTAATAGAGGATGTTCTCGGCAAAACGCAGGCCCATGGCGGTGAAGACACCCCTCGGGTAACGGCGGAAGACCTCGGCTACGCCGTACCCCTTTTTCTCTTCCGTGACCTCCCTGCGGGCCTCCAGGAAGATGGGCGCATCCTGGACCTTGGTGCGGATGTAGTAGCCGATAACCACGATCACTGCCGAGAGCCAGAAGGCCACGCGCCAGCCCCAGCCGAGGAACGCCTCCTGCGAAAGGGTGGAGGACAGGATAAACAGCACGCCGGTGGCAAGCAGGTTGCCCATCGGGACGGCGGATTGCGGCCAGCTGGACCAGAAACCACGCGACTTGTTGGGGCTGTGCTCGGCAACGAGCAGAACAGCCCCGCCCCATTCACCACCCACGGCGAACCCTTGGACGAAGCGCAGGAACACCAGTGCCGCCGGAGCCCAGTAACCGATCTGGGCGAAACCTGGCAGGCAGCCCATCAGGAAGGTGGCCACGCCTACCAGGATGATGCTCAGCTGCAGGAGCTGCTTCCGGCCGAACTTGTCCCCGAAGTGGCCAAAGACAATGCCGCCTACAGGCCGGGCAACGAAGCCGACGGCGTACGTGACGAATGCCGCAATGATGCCGTCCAGCTCGGTTCCGGAATTGGGGAAGAACATCTTCCCGAACACCAAAGTGGCTGCTGAGGCGTACAGGAAGAACTCATACCACTCCACCACCGTTCCGGCCATGGAGGCTGCTACAACTTTTCGCAGGCCTGACGCCTTGACATCGGTTTCCCCGGACCGTTGTGCGGCGGACTTTTCCGTACTCATTAATGAACTCCTTCGGCGTCCTCTTCGACGCCACTGGGACAGGCTAAGGCGGGTACGTGTGATTTTGGCCACGCGCCGCCGGGTCCAAATGAGTATCGTCCGCCAATCCGTAGAGCTCAACGGCGAATCCTGCAGAGCCTATCTGCATTTATGCACATCCTGTGGATGGCAGGCCGGTTATGCCGAGAGGTGCACCCGGAGCTGGTTGCCCAGTTGGCCGATTTCAGTGAGGAATCCGTCATGCCCGATGGGTGCCTCGATGAAGTGGACCTCCACGTCCCCCGGGAGCGCGCGGGCCAGTTCCAGGGACTGGGACGGGAAGTAGAGCCGGTCCGAATCCACGGCAGCCACGAAGAAGCGCGCACCGGCACGGGACAGGGTCTGCTCAAGCGGCCCGCGGCCGCGGCAGACGTCGTGGCTCATCAGCGCTTCGGTAATGGCGATGTAGCTGTTGGCGTCGAACCGCTGGACGAGTTTGCTGCCCTGATGGTCCAGGTAGCTCTCCACCTGGTACCGGCCGCGGGCCGCGATCTGCTCGCCCTGGAGCGGCGATTCCGGGGCCTGCGGTGTCCGGCCGAAGCGGCCGTCCAGCTCCCCCGGTGAGCGGTACGTGATGTGGGCTATGCGCCGGGCCAGGGCCAGGCCCGCCTCCGGGAGTGGGCCGCCATAGTAGTCGCCGCCATTGAAGTTGGCGTCCTGGCGGATGGCGAGCGTCTGCGCCTGGGCGAAGGCGATCTGCTCAGCGGTGCTCGCGGCCCCCACGGAAATCACGGCGCAGCGCTGCACGCGTTCCGGATACGTCACGGCCCATTCCAGGGCCCGTGCTCCGCCCATGGATCCGCCCAGCACCGCGAACCAGCTGGTGATGCCCAGCTGGTCAGCCAGCCGGGCCTCCGCAACGGTGCTGTCCCGGAGGGTTACCAGCGGAAAACGGGAGCCCCACGGCTTGCCGTCCGGTGCCGGCGAGGACGGCCCGGTGGACCCGTAACAGCCGCCCACAATATTGATGGAGACAACAAAGAACCGGTCGGTGTCCACCGGAGCGCCGGGGCCTGCGAGCTGCTCCCACCAGCCTTCTTCGGTGGTGTCGCCGCGGGTCACGTGCGTGCTGCCGGTGAGCGCGTGCTCGATCAGTACAGCGTTGCTGCCGTCCGCGTTGAGCGTGCCCCAGGTTTCGTAGGCCAGGGTGACATCCGGCAGGTAGCCGCCGCCCTCCAGCTTCAAATCCCCAATGGAGGCATAGCGGACAATCCCGTGTTCGGGGACAGTGGTACGGGTGACGGTAACCGTCATGGCAAGACCTCTTCTACGCGCTTGCCTGCCGTCGTCTGACCGGCAGGCCAGGTCTTCACCCGGGGCACCCCACCGCGGAAGGAGGGTTGCCGGCCAGCAAGCCGGGGCTGTCACTGGCACTCATGACCTGCATTGAGTGTACGAAACAGCCCCCGCCTGCCGCCAAGAGTGTGACTGGTTGTGACTTGCCGGCTTGCCGCCGCTGGTGCCCTCGTCAGGCGCCGCTGGTGCCCGTGGTCAGGCGACGTTGGTGCCTGTGGTCAGGCGCCGCTGGCCTCCTTGGCCGCGCGGAAGCCGGCTTCGAGGTCAGCCAGGATGTCATCGATGTGCTCGATTCCCACGGAAAGGCGCACCAGGCCGGGGGTGACGCCCGCAACTGCCTGCTGTTCCGGCGAGAGCTGGCTGTGGGTGGTCGACGCCGGATGGATCACCAGGGAGCGGACGTCGCCGATGTTGGCAACATGGGAGTGCAGTTCCAGCGCGTCCACGAAGCGCTTGCCCGCCTCGGCCCCGCCGGCCAGGTTGAACGAGACGATGGCACCGGTCCCCTTGGGTCCGTACTTCCGGCCCCGTTCGTACCAGGGGCTGGAGGGCAGGCCCGCGTAGGCGACGGATTCGACGTCGTCCCTTCCTTCCAGCCAGCGCGCAACTTCGGTGGCATTGGCCACGTGACGTTCCACCCTCAGGCTCAATGTCTCCAGGCCCTGGGCAATCAGGAAGGCATTGAAGGGCGACACTGCCGAACCCAGGTCGCGCAGGAGCTGGACGCGGGCCTTGAGGATGTAGGAGAGGTTGGCGCCCAGTGCTCCATCGGCGCCAAGGTCGCGGGCGTAGACCAGCCCGTTGTAGGTGGGGTCCGGGGTGTTGAAGCCCGGGAACTTCTCGGGGTCTTTGCCGAAGTCGAACTTCCCGGAGTCGACAATGACGCCGGCGATGGCAGAACCATGGCCGCCCAGGTACTTGGTGGCCGAGTGCACCACGATGTCCGCGCCCCATTCGAGCGGGCGGATCAGGTACGGGGTGGATAGGGTGTTGTCCACGATCAGCGGCACGCCTGCCCGGTGGGCCACCTCGGAGATCCCCTCAATATCCAGGACGTCCTGGCGGGGATTGGAAACTACTTCGCCGAAGAAGAGTTTGGTGTTGGGCTGGACGGCGTCGCGCCACTGGTCCAGGTTGTCCGGGTCCGCAACGAAGGTGACCGAGATGCCGAACTTCTTCAAAGTGTGGGCGAAGAGGTTGTAAGTACCGCCGTACAGGCTTGGGCTCGCCACGATGTGGTCTCCGGCCTCGGCGATATTCAGGATGGCGAATGTTTCTGCGGCCTGTCCGGAGCTGAGCAGCAGGGCCCCCAGGCCGCCTTCAAGGCTGGCGATCCGCTGTTCCACAGCCTCCTGGGTCGGATTGCCGATCCTGGTATAGATGGGAGCCAGTTCGGCCAGGGCGAAGCGGTTGGCGGCACTTTCCGCGCTGGGGAACACAAAGGACGTGGTCTGGTAAATCGGGAGGGCGCGGGCGCCGGTAGCGCTGTCCGGCTCCTGGCCGACGTGGATCTGGCGGGTTTCGAAGGACCATCCGTTGGACAATTCAAGGCTCCTTTGACATGGGCCCGGCATGCTCGAAGCACTGCGGGCCGCGCTTGCCATCCGGCCTCTTGCCGGACAGCCAGGTCCTCACCCGGGGCACCCCACCGCGGTTGGAGGGTTGCCGGCCAGCGAGCCGGGGCTTGGCGCTGGCACTCATGACCTGAACCCAGTGTAGGAACACGCAGAGTACGCCCGACAGCATTGTGACGAACATGGTCCTGGACATCTTTACGTGCCCTGGTGCGAATTTGTGGGGGCTGACCAGCGAAAATCCCAGTAAGGGTACCCTTAGCTGAGAGCCCGATCACAAAGTGCCAAGATGATGGCATGCGCATGGATCACGTCTCTTACGCCTGTGAACACGATGGCCTGGCGGCCACCACCGAACGTATTTCTTCTGCCCTCGGCGTCGAGGCAGTGAAGGGCGGGGTACACCCCCGGTTCGGCACCCGAAACATGATCATCCCCCTCGCCGGGCACAAATACCTCGAAGTCGTGGAGGTCCTGGACCACCCTGCTTCGGACAAGGCGCCGTTTGGACAGGCCGTGCGTGCCCGGTCTGCTGCGGGCGGCGGCTGGATGGGCTGGTGCGTCGAAGTGGACGACCTCGCCCCGTTTGAAGAGCGGCTTGGACGCTCGGCCGTCAACGGCAACCGCAAGTTTCCTGACGGCCGCGAACTGGTCTGGAAGCAGATCGGGATCCTCGGCCTGATCGCCGACCCCCAGGTTCCCTACATGCTCAAGTGGGAGGGCGATCCGTCCCTGCACCCGTCCAACGCCTACGAGAGCAACGTCAAGATGAGCTGCCTCACCATTGCCGGGTCGGCTGCACGGGTCACCGAGTGGCTGGGCGAGCCGGTGGAAAAGCCCCTCGAAGACGTAGCCGTTGACTGGGTGGCGCCGCACGGTACGCCCGGCATCCTGTCCGTCACTTTCGAAACCGCCAGCGGAGCCGTCACCATCTGACCCTCCGTCCGATGCCCGGGCCGTCCCGCCCGGGCGTCGTAGTGGTGCGCCCCGGTTATCGCCTGGGCACCCTGTCCTTCCAAACTTCGGCCGCCATCAGCCGGTGACAACGGCGTCACCAGTTGATGGCGGCCGAATCCATTTTCCGGACCCGTCCGGGATTGAGTCTGGGCCGGCAGCCATATTCCCCGATCGTCCGAAGGATCCCGATTTCCGGGTTGAAGAGAAATCCACCATCACCTCCCGCAGCTTTCCCCGCAACCCACCATCACCTCCCGCAGCTTTCCCCGCAACGCGCCACCACCTCCCGCAGCTTTCCCCACAACGCGCCATCACCTGGTGTCCTGGGATTTCATGGAAAACGCCAAAAAAATTTTGAAGAAATTCCCTGGGATAGCTTCTGAAGGCCCTGTTTTGTCAGACCCCCTCACGATGATTGGTTTATGGGGAAAGCGGCGGTGGTGAAGGCGTTTGAGGACATCAAGGCCGCCCTTGCTGTGCTCAATTCCGAGGTGGATGGGTGTGGTTCGGAGCCATACTCGGCTGCTGATCCGTTTGCCGGTTTGGCGGATGGGTGCCTTGACATTCTTGCCGGGGCGCGAGTGGCGGAGGCCGGGTTCGCCGCTGTGAAGGCCCGGGCTGCCGTGACGTACGCGGAGACTGCCCACGCCATTGCGGGGCCGGACACGCCGGTGCAGGCACTGGAAATGGCTGTCGCCGCGGAAATCGGCGCCCTCCTGGCCCTCGGTCCCAGGGCAGCCGGCGCGTTCCTGGCCGCCTCCCACGCCGTGACCAAGGAGTTGCCGCTGGCGTTCTCGGCGCTGCAGTCCGGGACGATCACCTGGCAGCATGCCCTGGTCGTGGTGGAGGAAACCGCCGGCCTTGACCCCGCCGGAGCCGCCGCACTCGAGGCCCACTTCCTGGACCCCGATGTGCCCAGGCCGGCTACGGCCGCCCCGATCGGGGAGCTGCCCGCCTACCGGTTCCGTGCCAAGGCCAGGAACTGGCGGGAGCGCCACCACCCGGAGAGCCTGGAGAAGCGCCATGCCAAGGGTGTGGCGGACCGGCGGGCGGAATACCGGCCGGACCGTGACGGGATGGCGTGGTTGTCAGCCTGCCTGCCCGCGGACCAGGCGATGGCGGGCTGGAACCGGCTCACTGCCCTCGCCCGCGGGATGCAAGGACCCGACGAGCCCCGCACCCTCACGCAGTTGACGGCCGACAACTTTACCGAAGCGATTCTTGGCAGCGGCAACCACTCCGGGCGTGCCCATGCAGGCGGTGCCGACGGAATCCCTACTCTGCCCGGCAACGGCAACGGCAACGGCAACGGCACCGGCATCGGTGCCGATGCCGGAACAAGCGCCACTGCGGAGCCGGGCCCGTTGCCGGGGATCCGGGCGCAGGTGCTGGTCACCGTGCCGACCCTCTCCCTGATGGGCCAGACTGATGAGCCGGCAATGCTGGACGGGTATGGGCCTATTCCGCCCTCGATGGCGCGCAGGCTCATCGCTGATGGTGCCGCCTCGTTCTACCGTGTGCTGGTAGATCCGCGGGACGGCGCACCGTTGGAGATTGGCCGGACCAGCTACCGGGTGAGCAAGGCGATGCGGCAATGGCTGAGGCTGCGGGACGGCAAATGCCCCTTCCCCGGCTGCAACAACCCATCCCTGGACAACGAGGCCGACCACGTCCTCGCCTGGGATAAAGGCGGCAGTACGGGGATTTCTAACCTGGGACAACCCTGCCCGAAGCACCACACACTCCGCCACACCAGCGGCTGGAAACCCACCCCGGCCACGAAAACCGAACCACCCGGCTGGACCTCACCCACAGGCCGGCACTACAAAAGCGAACACCAGGACTGGGAACCACCCCACTGGCCACAACAATCGAAGCCAGGACAACAGCCGCCAGAGCAACTGCTGCCTGTCCGCCTCAATCCAACTTGCCTGCCCCCGGACTTTGTCTACGGCCCCTCCCCAGGAGAAGAAGAACTCGAACGGTTCCTCCACGGCCGCTCTTAGCGAACCCGGAATCTAAGAGGGCCGTCCGACGACCTGCAGATCACGCATGCCGGCATACGGGGCTGGGCGGGTGAAGCACTCCGACAAGGCTCAACAGTGGTCGACCGAACCTTGCTTTGTCAGCTGGGCCGCTTCAGGCCTAACCGTGTCAGCTGGGCCGCGTCAGCGTGACGGTGTCAGGGCGGCCGCATCAACCTGGCTGCTTCAGTTTGGGCTGCGTCCGCTTGCCTGCCTTAACCCAGCCCGACCGCCCTGCCGAAGAGGCTGAATCCCACGAACGCCACGATGTCCAGGAGTGCGTGGGCGATCACCAGCGGCATTACCCGCCGCGTCCGGGTATACAGCCACGCGAAGACCACCCCCATCACAAAATTGCCGATGAATGGTCCGAAGCCCTGGTACAGGTGGTAGCTGCCGCGCAGCAGTGAGCTCACCAGAATAGACAGCGGCACGCTCCAGCCGAACTTCCCAAACCGGTCCAGCAGGTACCCCACCACAATGACTTCCTCCACCACGGCGTGGCGGATCGCGGACAGGATCAGCACCGGGACCGTCCACCAGTAGGCGTCCAGTGCGCTCGGAATGATCGCGGTGGTGATTCCCAGCGCCCTGCCCGCCGCGTAGAGGCCAAGGGACGGGATGCCGATCAGCGCCGCCAGTCCCAGGCCCTGGAGCATGTCCCGGCCCGGGCGTGCGAAGTTGAAGCCCAGCTTGCGGAATGCGGACCCAGGGTTGCCGCCGTCGCCCGCCGCCGCCTGCCGCTGGTCGGTGAGGAAGTAGATCACCAGCAGCACCGGCACCAGCGCGAAAATGATGTCCAGCAGCTGGTAGGTGAGGTCGAAATACTCCCGCGCGCTCTGCGAACGGTTGAGAGTGGAGGTGCCTTCCGCCAGCGGCGCCCGGGTCATCTTGTCCAGGAGTTGCACCACTGAGTACACGGCAGACTGCCCCAAGGACAGGCCTAAGACAATCCAGACTTCGATCCGCAGGCGACGGCGGGAGGGAACCAGCATGTACCCATCTTGCCTGCAGTTTCTGGATCCGGGCTGATTGGCCCCGGCGGTCCCACGTAGCGGCACGGGATCAGCGCCTACGCAGGGTTCCAGCTCAAAGCTTCAGCTGCCGGCGACAATCACTTCCGTGCCGTTGGCCTCGAACGCGGCCTTGTCCTGCGCCGAGATTCCCGAATCCGTGATCAGCCGGGTGAAGTTGTACCCGTCCATGGTGGCGAAGGCGCGCACCCCCACCTTGGACGAGTCCGCAAGCACGTACGAGACGCGCGCCCTGCTCGCAAGCAGGGCGTTGACCGAGGCTTCGCCCTCCCCCGTATTGGTCGGTCCCACCTCGGGGTCGATGCCGTTGACACCGATGAAAGCGATGTCCAGAACCACCTTCTGCATGATGATGTCCGTGTAGGGGCCCACCAGTTCGTAGGACCTCGGGTTCAGGATGCCGCCGGTGACCATGACCTTGATGTTGGGCCGCACGGCCAACTGCCCTGCGATGTTGATGGCGTTTGTGACCACTGTCAGGGTGGGCTGGTTGGAGGGCGCATTGAGGTCCTCGCGGGTTGCCAGGATCTGCGCCAGCACGGTGCTGGTGGTGCCACCGCAGAGGCCGATGACGGCGCCGGGAGCTATGAGGCGGGACGCGGCCTGGGCGATCTGCTGCTTGGCCTCGGCGTGATCATCCCGGTTGTACCGGCCGGGCAGGTCGTAGGCAAGAGCACCCGTTGTGGCCCCACCACGGGTTCTAGTGAGCAGCCGGCGTTTGGCCAGGCTGTCCAGGTCGCGCCGGGCAGTGGCAGGCGAGACGTGGAGGGTGCTGACGATCTCGTCGACCTCCACCTGACCGGTCTTGGCGAGGAGGTCGAGGATTGCCGTCAAACGGTCGGTGCGGGTCATGCAAGTGCCTCCAGATACTCGCGCCACCAGCTTCGATGACGCTTTCTGATCATAACAGAACCCAAATGATCATCTAACGTCACTTTAGACCAATAGGTCAGCGAGCACGGGCTCCGGCCCGCCATACAGCGTACGTCAGCGGCATGCCGGGGCGGTACGCGAGGTGCGTCGCGGACGGAGCGTTCAGCAGGTGAAGGTCAGCACGGTGTCCGACGGCGATGGAACCCACCGCCCGTTCGCCATCGGCGTCCTTCCCCTTGGCCTTCCCGAGCGCAAGAGCCCCGCCGTAAGTGGCAGCGCGCACGGCTTCGTGGACACTCAGATGCATCTGCAGCACCGCCGTCGTCACGCAAAAGGCCATGGAGCTCGTGTAGGACGTGCCCGGATTGCAGTTGGACGCCAGCGCAACCTGGACTCCGGCGTCGAGGAGCTCCCGCGCCGGGGCAAGCGGTTGGCGGGTGGAAAGGTCGCAGGCGGGCAGGCATGTTGCCACCGTGCCTCTGGTACCGGTTCCGGTGGCGGCATCCCACCGGGCCCAGGTCCCGGCCAGGGCATCCACGTCCTTGTCGGCCAAGTAATTCACGTGATCCACACTGGCGGCTTCGAACTCAACCGCGAGCTGGACACCGGGCCCCTCGCCGAGCTGGTTGCCGTGGACGCGCAGTCCCAGGCCGGCGTCGCGGCAGGCCAGCAGGACCCGGCGGGACTGCTCGGCATCGAACGCCCCCGTCTCACAAAACACGTCGGCCCACTGCGCATATGGACGCACGGCCGCGAGCATCGGTCCGCACACAAGGTCCAGGTAGTCGTCCGGATCTTGCCCGGCGGGGACAAGGTGTGCGCCAAGGTAGGTCACCTGGTCCGCAATCGTGGAGGCGATGCGCGCGCTCCGGGCTTCATGCTCAACGTCCAGGCCGTACCCGGTCTTGGTCTCAAGGTAGGTGGTTCCCTGCGAGACGGCTTCGGCCACCCGGCCGAGCGCCAGCCGGGTGAGGTCGAAGTCGGACGTTGCCCTGGTGGCGTTCATGGTCACCCCAATGCCGCCGGCGGAGTAGGACTCACCCGCCATCCGCGCCTCGAATTCGGCCGTCCGGTCGCCAGCAAACAGTAGGTGGGTGTGCGAGTCCACCCACCCGGGGAGCACAGCACGTCCGCCCGCGTCGACGGCGTCATCCGCAGCGGGAGCGTCGGCTGCAGCACCAACCCACGAAATCCGCTCGTCTTCAATCACCACAGCGGCATCTTTCAAGACCCGGTGGTCCAGGTCCTGGGTCATCAGCTCGGCGATATTGGTGATCAGGGTGCTCATAGGACCATTCTTCAGCGCCGGACGGACCAGCGGGTGGCCGCCAGCGCCTGCGCTGTCCGGGATGCCGGACCCGTCCCCGCTGGTTCAGTCGTACTCTGGCCCGCAAGGATCTGGGCGGCGGCCAGTTCCGCCATTGCCGCTGAAGTCTGGAAGCCGTAACCCCCTTGGCCGGCGAGCCAGTAGAATCCCGGCGCTTCTGCGTCGAAACCGGCCACCGGCACGCCGTCGGCCGCTTCCGTCCGCAGCCCCGTCCACGCCCTGCGGACCTCGGTGATGCCCAGGGTGGTCACCTGGTTCAGCCGGGCCACCAGGCGCTCCATGTCCCCGGGCCGGGGCTTGGCGTCTTCGGGCCCGCTGGGCACGGTTTCGGAGGGCGAGATGAGGACGTCCCCGCCGTCGCGGCGGAAGTAGAACGTGTTGTCCGCTGCCGCCACCATGGGGCTGTGTTCAGGCAGGGGGCGTTCGACGGCGGCAATCGCCGCAGTGCGCCGGTACGGTTGCAGGCCGAGCTTCTCCACCCCGCTGATGACGGCCAGTTCATCGGCCCATGCGCCGGCAGCGTTCACCAGGACACCGGCTTCGAAGGCTTCCATGCCGGCGCCCACCTGCCAGCCGGAGCCAAGGCGCTGCGCGGAGTGGACCCTGGCGCCGGTGATGATGTCCACGCCGGCGGCGAGCGCGCGCTGGCGGTGATCCTCCAGCAACAGGGGGGCGTTGCAGCCGAAGGAGCCGGTATCCAGTCCGGCGGCGCTGAATGTTCCCGGGATGAGCGCGGGGCAAAGCTCCAGCGCTTCGGCCGGGGAGATGGACCGCATGTGCCCGCTCGCTTCGGCTGCCACCGCGTCCTCCGTGCCAATCAGCATAAAACTGCGCGGCGCGAGCACCGGCTCGGGCAGTTCGGCATCGCGCGCTGCAATCAGTTCCAGGGTCCGGACTGTCAGTTCCTGGACCACTGCCGGGCCGTAGCTGGGGATGAGCTGGCGGGCGGAGCGGGAGGACGTGTGGTACGCCAACTCCTGCTCCGCCTCCACCAGCGCAACGGTGCAATTCCCTGCCAGGGCAGAGGCAAGGGACAACCCGGCGATGCCGCCGCCAACAATCAGGACGTCGTAGTGTGCTGCCATGCCTTCATCCTTGCAGAGTTAAGCCGGGCTGTGACCGCCCGCAGGCTGCGTCGTTAGGCTGCGTCCGCGTCCTCAGCCTGCCACCTCGGCACGGCTGGCGACGAAGGCACGAACGCACGCCTCGACGTCGTCCGCTGAATGCGCGGCCGAAAGCTGCACGCGGATCCTTGCCGCCCCGCGCGGAACCACCGGGAAGCTGAAGGCGGTGACGAAGACGCCGTGCTTCAGCATCCGGTCCGCCACCTTCGCGGCCAGGACGGCGTCGCCGAACATCACCGGGACGATGGCGTGTTCGCCGGGCAGCAGGTCAAAGCCTTCCTCCGTCATGCGGCGCCGGAACAGTGCGGCATTCTCGAAAAGCTGGCGCCGCAGATCCGCCGAGTTCTCCACCAGGTCAAGGGCTTTGATGGTGGCGGCCACGATGGCCGGGGCCAGCGAGTTGGAGAACAGGTAGGGGCGGGCCTTCTGCCGGAGCATAGCCACCACTTCACTGCGGCCCGAGACGTATCCGCCCGAGGCGCCGCCCAGTGCCTTGCCGAATGTGCCGGTGTAGATGTCCACCCGCTGCGACACACCGGCGTGTTCGGGAGTGCCTGCCCCGGTTGCGCCCATGAAGCCCACCGCGTGCGAGTCGTCCACCATCACCAGGGCGTCGTGCTTCTCGGCGAGGTCGCAGATCGCTTCCAGCGGTGCGAGGTATCCGTCCATGGAAAAGACGCCGTCGGTGACGATGATCTTGCGGCGGGCATCTTTTGCTTCCACCAGCTTTGACTCCAGGTCCGCCATGTCCTGGTTGGCGTACCGGTACCGCTGTGCTTTGCAGAGGCGGATGCCGTCGATGATGGAGGCATGGTTCAGGGCGTCGGAGATGATGGCATCCTCCGGGCCGAAGAGGGATTCGAAGACCCCGCCGTTGGCGTCGAAGCAGCTGGAGAACAGGATGGTGTCCTCGGTTCCGAGGAACCGGGAGACGCGGGCTTCGAGTTCCAGGTGCAGGTCCTGGGTGCCGCAGATGAAGCGCACGCTGGCCATCCCGAAGCCGCGCTCGTCCATGGCCGCCTTGGCCGCGTTGATGATCTCCGGGTGGTCAGCCAGGCCCAGGTAGTTGTTCGCGCAGAAGTTCAATACATCCGCGCCCGGCTGGCCAAGCACGCCGGCGTTGATGTGGCTTGACTGCGGCGAGTTGATGCTGCGTTCGGTCTTGAAGAGCCCCGCGGTGCGGATCTCCTCCAGCTCGGCGCCCAGCTGGTCCTTGATCGAGGTATACATGGTGTTCCTTAGAGTCGGGTCCAGTCGAGGACAACTTTTCCGCCGGCACCGCTGCGGGCCAGGTCAAAACCCTTTTCCCAGTCGGTGGCAGGGAGCGTATCAGTAACGACGGCGGAGATGCCGGCGTGCAGCACGGGGTTGGACGAGAGCATGGCGCTCATGGCGTACCAGGTCTCGTACATTTCGCGGCCGTAGATGCCCTTGAGCGTCAGCATGTGGGTCACCACCTTGCCCCAGTCAATCGTGATGTCCTGGCTGGGCAGCCCCAGCATCGCGATCCGGCCGCCGTGGTTCATGTTGTCGATCATCTCCGGCAGGGCGGTGGGGTGGCCGGACATCTCCATGCCGATATCGAATCCTTCCCGCATGCCCAGCTCACGCTGGGCATCGCGGACCCTGGTGGTGGCGACGTTGATGGCGAGGTCTGCGCCCAGTCGGCGGGCCAGTTCGAGCCGGTGCGGGGACACGTCGGTGATGGCGATCTTGCGGGCACCGGCGTGGCGGGCGACGGCGATGGCCATCAAACCGATGGGCCCGGCTCCGGTGATGAGCACATCCTCGCCCACCAGCGGAAAGCTCAGAGCCGTGTGCACAGCGTTGCCGAAGGGGTCGAAAATGGCGCCGAGTTCAGGCGTGACCGAGGGATCGTGATGGACCCAGACGTTGGTTTCGGGGATCACCACGTATTCGGCAAATGCGCCGTCCCGCTGCACGCCCACACTGACCGTGTGGATGCACATCTGCCGACGGCCCGCCCGGCAGTTCCGGCAGATTCCGCAGACCACGTGGCCTTCGCCGGACACCCGGTCCCCCACCTTGACGTCGCGGACGTCCTCGCCCACCTCCACCACTTCACCGTAGAACTCGTGGCCGGGGATGAGGGGAGCTTCGATGATCCCCTGCGCCCAGGAGTCCCAGGACTGGATGTGGAGGTCGGTACCGCAGATGCCGGTAGTCATCACGCGGATCTTCACGTCGGCGGGGCCGGCCACCGGTTCGGGGCGGTCCACGAACTCGAAACCGGCCTGTGGGCCGGCCTTGTACAAAGCCTTCATCGGCTTCCTTACTCTTTGTCTGCGTCACGTTGTCTGCGTCGTCGGCGGGTGCTGACCTCCTCATTACAGCGAGGAAGAAGCTTTAGCACAACCGCTAATTTCTCAATCAACGATGTAGCAAAAGCTAACGCATAGACTGAAAGCATGGAGATACACCAGCTGGAAATCCTGCGCGAACTCGGCGCCCTGGGAAGCGTCAAGGCGGTAGCGGACACACTGATGGTCACTCCCTCGGCAGTGTCCCAGCAGCTGGCCCTGCTGCAGCGGACCGTGGACGTGCCGCTGACGCGCAAAGAGGGCCGTAACCTGGTGCTCACCGAGGCAGGCCAGGTGCTGGCGGACGCCGGTGCCGCGGTCGTCAGCGCCATGGCGGACGCCCGCGGAGCCATCGGGAATTATCACGGCGAGGCGGCCGGCAGGGTCACCCTGTCCGGTTTCCACAGTGTGGGGCAGGCCGTCTTTGCACCGCTGGCGAGAATCCTCGATTCGCCCGGCCAGCCGCGGATCGAACTGTCCGATGAGGACGTGGCGCAGCAGGATTTCCCAGCCCTGACGGCCCGCTACGACCTGGTCCTGGCGCACCGGATGGACCACAGCCCCCGCTGGCCCGCCGAACGGGTCACGGTGATACCGCTCGCGCACGAGCCGCTGGATGTTGCCCTGCCGGCTGGCCATCCTTTGGCGGGGAAGCCTGCCGTGACGGCGGACGACGTCGGCGGCGAGGCCTGGGTGACCAGCCACGCCGGCTACTCCCCCGCCGATGTCCTGTCCGCCGTCGCGGCCGTCTCCAGCAGCGAGCTGAACATTGTCCACCGGATCAACGACTATTCCACCGTGGCCGCGCTGGTGGCTACCGGCGGGGTGGTGGGGCTGCTGCCGCGGTACACGGCGGGCCCGGTACTCAACCCGGACATTGTGCTGCGCCCACTTGAGGGCATCAGCACGCGGCGCCGGATCGACCTGCTGGCCCGGCCGGAAAACCTGAAGCGCCGTTCGGTCATGATCGTCTCCGATGCGCTGCAGGGCATCATGGCCGGGCTGGTGGAACAGGGCTGACCCAACTGGGTAGCACTAAGTGTCGTTGTGAGCGTCCAAAACGACACTTGCCGCTACCTACTTTGAGTGGCCCTTGCCGTGGCCGTGCCCGCGGCCCATCCCGAACCCGGGTCCGTCGCCGGCACCCTCCGCGATCCTCTCCGCCGTGGCCTGGTCGCCGTCCTTCACTCCGGAAACCCGGACGGCGTCCCCGGTGGCGATGTCCGCAATGGTTCCCTCGGCCGGCTTAAGCCGCTTGCCGCCGTCGTCCGTTCCCTCGGAGTCGTCCGGCTCGGCGGCCGGAGCCTTGGTGACCTTTGTGTCCGGGTTGACCGCGTACGCCTGGGAGTAGCCGTCCTCGCTCTTGACGGTAATCGAGGTGTCGCTGACGGCCTCCACCGTGCCGCGCTGTTCAAGGATGGTCTGGAAAGTGCCGTCGGCCTTCTTGACCACGCCTTCGCTGTGGAGATGCTGCGGGCGCTGCGATTTGTCCGGCTTTTTTTGCCCCGGAGCATCATCGGACTTGCCCCGCTCGGACTGTGACTGCGAGGGCGACGGCGGGGCGGGGTCACTTGCTGCCCACACAAAGGCCGCCCCCGTCCCGGTCAGACCCAGCGCCACGACCCCCGCGAGCACGGCTTTGCGGTATTTGAACGGTCCCCGGACAGACATTGAACATACCTCCCACAACGGCGGCAGGGCCGGCCTCCCTGGAACCGGCGCCCTGGAGCTTCAGTGTAGGACCGCCGCATGCCGCTGCACACGAGTAGTCAGCGGCCGACGGTGACCTGAGTACTACTTAAAAGAAAACTGGGTAGCGCCAAGTGTCGTTACGGACGCTCAAAACGACACTTGGCGCTACCCAGTTGGGGTTGGCGGGCTAGACGGTGACGCCCAGCTTCTCCAGGATCAATTCACGGACCCGGGCGGCGTCGGCCTGGCCGCGGGTGGCCTTCATGACCCCGCCCACGATGGCACCGATGGCCTGCACCTTGCCGCCGCGGATCTTGTCCGCGACGTCGGGCTGCGCGGCCAGGGCGGCGTCGATGGCTTCGAGCAGGGGCCCATCGTCGGAGACCACGGCCAGGCCGCGCTTCTCCACGATTTCCGCGGGGGTGCCTTCGCCGGCGAGCACGCCGTCCAGCACCTCGGAGGCCATCTTGTTGTTAATTTTGCCTTCCTCCACCATGCGGGCGAGCTCCACAATGGTGGCGGGCTGGACACCGAGCTGGCCCGGGTCCACGTCGGCGTTCTTGGCGCGGCCCACGATCTCGCCCATCCACCACTTACGGGCGACGGATGCGGAAGCACCGGCAGCTATCGTTTCCTCGATCTCGTCCATCACGCCGGCGTTCACCACATCGCGGAATTCCAGATCGGAGTAACCCCAGTCCGCCTGCAGACGCTTGCGGCGGGCGGCCGGCGGCTCGGGCAGCGTGGCGCGCAGCTCCTCCACCCATTCGCGGGACGGAACCACGGGAACGAGGTCCGGTTCCGGGAAGTAGCGGTAGTCGTCGGCGTCGGACTTCGCGCGGCCGGACGTGGTGGTGCGGGTGTCCTCGTGCCAGTGGCGGGTCTCCTGGATGACCGGCTCGCCGGAGTCCAGCACCGCGGCATGCCGCTGGATTTCGTAACGGACCGCGTGTTCGACGGCGCGCAGCGAGTTCACGTTTTTGGTCTCGGACCGGATGCCGAACCGTTCGCGGCCATGCGGGCGGAGCGAGACGTTGGCGTCGCAGCGCACGTTGCCGCGCTCCATCTTCGCGTCGGACACACCAAGGTTCTTTACGATCTCGCGCACCGCGGCCACATACGCCTTGGCCAGCTCAGGCGCGCGGGAACCGGCACCCTCGATGGGCTTGGTGACGATTTCCACCAAGGGCACGCCGGCGCGGTTGTAGTCCACCAGCGAGAAGTCTGCTCCCTGGATCCGTCCGGTGGCGCCGCCCATGTGGGTCAGCTTGCCGGCGTCCTCCTCCATGTGGGCGCGCTCGATCTCCACCCGGAACACAGTGCCGTCAGAGAGTTCGATGTCCAAGTATCCGTCGTACGCGATGGGTTCGTCGTACTGGGAGGTCTGGAAGTTCTTGGGGGTGTCCGGGTAGAAGTAGTTCTTCCGGGCGAAGCGGCAGGATTCGGCGATCTTGCAGTTCAGGGCCAGGCCGATCTTGATCGAGGACTCGATCGCTGCCTTGTTCACCACGGGCAGGACGCCGGGCATGCCGAGGTCCACTTCGTTGACGTTGGTGTTGGGCTCGTCGCCGAAAACGTTCGGGGCGGAGGAGAACATCTTGGTCTTGGTGTTGAGCTCCACATGGACCTCGAACCCCAGGACGGGATCGTACTTCTCCATGGCCTCTTCGAAGCTCAGGATTGCGTCAGTGTTCATTATTTTGCCTCCTGGCTTCCAACAAGGGTTTCGACAGGCTCAACGACCGGCGAGGCGGCTCCGGCCACGGCAGCGGCCAGATCCGGCGCCTGGGCCAGCAGCGGGCCGCCCCACTTCGCTTCAAGCAGTGACTCCAGCACGGCGCCCACGCGGTACAGGCGGGCGTCCTCGCGGGCCGGGGCCAGCAGCTGGATACCCACGGGCAGGCCGTCCTCGTCCGCAAGGCCGCCTGGCAGGGAGAGGCCCGGCACGCCGGCGAGGTTTGCGGGGATGGTGGCGACGTCGTTCAGGTACATGGCCAGCGGATCGTCCAGCTTCTCGCCGAGGCGGAAGGCTGTGGTGGGGGCCGTGGGCGAAATCAGGACGTCCGCCACGGTGAAGGCAGCCTCGAAGTCACGCTGGACCAGGGTGCGGACCTTCTGCGCGGAGCCGTAGTAGGCGTCGTAGTAGCCGGCGGACAGGGCGTAGGTGCCCAGGATGATACGGCGCTTGACCTCGTCGCCGAAGCCGGCGGCGCGGGTGGCACCCATGACACGTTCGATGGTCATGGGCCCGTCCTCGGGCAGGACGCGCAGGCCGTAGCGGACGCCGTCGAACTTTGCGAGGTTGGAGGACGCCTCGGAGGGCATGATCAGGTAGTAGGCGCCCAGGGCGTACTGGAAGTTGGGGCAGGAAACCTCAACGATCTGCGCGCCTGCCTCCTTGAGGAGCTCCAGGGCATCGTTGAAGCGGTTTTCTACGCCGGCCTGGTAGCCCTCGCCATGGAGTTCCTTGATGATGCCGATCCGCAGGCCCTCAACGTTGCCGGTCTTCGCTGCGGCGACGAGGTCCGCCAGCGGGTCCGGCAGCGAAGTGGAGTCGTGGGGGTCGTGCCCGCCGATGACCTGGTGCAGGAGTGCCGAGTCCAGGACGGTCCGCGAAACGGGGCCGATCTGGTCCAGCGAGGAGGCCATGGCGATGGCGCCGTAGCGGGACACGCTGCCGTACGTGGGCTTCACGCCCACGGTGCCGGTGACGGCGCCCGGCTGGCGGATGGACCCGCCGGTATCGGTGCCAAGGGCGAGCGGAGCCTCAAAAGCCGCGACGGCGGCAGCGGACCCGCCGCCGGAGCCGCCCGGGATCCGGTCCAGGTCCCACGGGTTGCGCGTGGGGCCGTAGGCGGAGTGCTCCGTGGAGGAGCCCATGGCGAACTCGTCCAGGTTGGTCTTGCCCAGGATGGGCATCTTCGCGGCGCGCAGGCGCTCCACCACGGTGGCATCGTAGGGGCTGTGCCAGCCCTCGAGGATCTTCGACCCTGCGGTGGTGGGCTGGCCCACCGTGACGATGAGGTCCTTAACGGCGATAGGCACACCGGCCAGCACATGCAGTGCTTCGGCTTCCGCTCCGCCGGCGGCGCGGATGGCGTCCACCTCGGCGGCGACGGCGAGCGCCTCTTCGGCGTTGACGTGCAGGAAGGCGTTGACGCCGCGTTCTCCGCCGTCAACCGCGGCGATCCGGTCCAGATATGCCTGGGTGACCTCCACCGAGGTCACCTCGCCGGCAGCCAGCTTTTCAGCCAGGTCAGCGGCTGAGAGGCGGATGAGTTCGTTGTTGTCAGTCATGGTTATGCCTCATCCAGGATTGCCGGAACCTTGAAGCGGTTCTCGTCTGAGTCCGGTGCACCGGAAAGTGCCTGTTCCGCTGTGAAGGTGTGCCCCACAACGTCCTCACGGAAGACATTGCTGAGCGGGATGGGGTGGGATGTGGCCGGCACGTCGTCACCGGCGGCTTCACTGACGGATTTGACCGAATCAACGATGACGGCGAGTTCTCCGGCCATCCTGTCCAGCTCTTGAGCACTCATCTCAATGTGAGCGAGCCGCGCGAGATGCGCAACATCGTCACGGTTGATCGCAGCCATGGATCTCCCCTGCAAAGTTCGAATTGATTTCCGATCCATTCTAGTGGGGAAACGAAGATGCCCGTCTGACGACCCCCAGCGGGCGTCAGACGGGCACCTTCATGCCGGGGTACTGCCCACAAGGGGCAACACGCGGCAGGTACAGACTAGCCGATACCAATAGCTCCAGTCAGCACTCCAATTCCGAGCATGACCAGCGAAACAACTGCCGCACGCCACAGGACTTTCTTGTGGTGGTCGCCCAGGTCAACCTTGGCCAGCGATACCAGGAGCAGGATGGCGGGAACCAGCGGGCTCTGCATGTGGAACGGCTGGCCCGTGATGGAGGCGCGGGCCATCTCGGCGCCGCTGATGCCGTAGTGCGCAGCAGTCTCGCTCAGGACGGGAAGCACACCGAAGTAGAAGGCGTCGTTGCTCATGAAGAACGTCATGGGGATGCTCAGGAGGCCGGTGATAACGGCCATGAACGGGCCCATGCTGGACGGGATGATCTGGACCAGCCAGGCGGACATCGCTTCCACCATGCCCGTGCCCTTGAGGACACCGGTGAGGACAGCGGCGGCCATGACCATGCTGACCACGGCAACGATGGACGGTGCGTGTGCAATCAGCTGGGCGCCCTGGTCCTTGACCTTGGGGAAGTTGACCAGCAGGGCGATGGCGGAACCGACCATAAAGACGTACGGCAGGGGCACGAGGTCTGCGATGAGCATGCCCATCACGGCCACCGTGAGGGCCAGGTTGAACCACTGCAGCTTGGGGCGCAGGGTGCTGCGGTTCGGATCCAGGGCAGTGCCTGCCATGGCGGTGTTGTCTTCGTCCACGAGTGTTTCGGTGCGTTCCAGGACTGCAACGGAGGAGCCGGCGGAACCGTCGACGGCGGGAACTGCTCCGCCGGGGTTGTTCCCCTTGCGTCCTGCGCCGCCGCTGAAGGTGCCAGTGCCGGGGGCGGGCGTGCCGCCGTCGAACGCTTCAGCGGTGTCAGGCACTCCCCAGATTTCGGGCTGGGTGGCGCGGAGACGGTTGCGTTCCTGGAGGCCCAGGACCCAGGCGAAGACCAGGACAACGGCCAGGCCGGCGGCCAGGGACGGGATCATGGGGACGAAGACCTCATTGACGTCGATCTTCAGGGCGCTGGCGGCGCGGGCGGTGGGGCCGCCCCAGGGCACGATGTTCATGGTGCCGTTGGCCAGGCCCGCCACGCAGGTAAGGACCACAGGGCTCATCTTCAGCCGCAGGTAGATCGGCAGCATGGCGGCGGTGGTGAGGATAAAGGTGGTGGATCCGTCGCCGTCCAGGGATACCGCAGCTGCCAGCAGGGCGGTGCCCAGGACCACCTTGGCGGGGTCGTTGCCCAGCTTGCGCAGGATGAAACGGACCAGCGGATCAAACAGCCCGACGTCGATCATGAGGCCGAAGTAGATGATGGCGAACATCAGCAGGGCTGCTGTGGAAGTCATGGACTTCATCGAGTCCATCACCATGTCGCCAATGCCCAGGCCAGCGCCGGCGAAAAGGCCAAAAACTGTGGGGACGATGATCAACGCCAGCACTGGCGTCAACTTCTTCGTCATGATCAGCACCATGAATACCGCGATCATGGCGAATCCAAGTAATACCAGCACGGCTGGGCTCCTTCTTTGTGAACAGCGGCACGGCGGTGTGACGCGTGCTACAGACTTTAGGGTGGCCGCCGTCACGGCAGTGCCTTTGGCTCAATTGATTGGCATACTGCTTATTGCGAGCATTTAGCTCATTGTGCTCACGGGCTTTGCGGGCCCGAATCACCCACCCCGATCGAGGAGGATCATGCCGCGTTCCAGTCCCCGCGCGCCGCTGCGGTTCTCCACGCAGACGCTGCTGCTGCAGCTGGCGGTGGTGCTTTTGGTGGTTCTGCTCAGCGCCACGGTCCATGCCTGGCTGACCTATGACCGGGTGGGCCGCGAAGCGGAGAACCAGGCACTGACGCTGGCCCGGACCGTAGCCTCGGATCCGTCCGTCCGGGCCGACGTACTGGCCGTCAGTGAACAGCCCGGCACTCCCCCGCCCTCCGAACTCGCCGCCGGACCGCTGATGGCATCCGCCGAAGCGGTACGCACCCGGACCGGTGCACTGTTTGTGGTGATCACCGACGAAACAGGTCTACGGCTGGCCCATCCGGATCCGCAGCGGCTCGGTGAAAGGGTGAGCACCGATCCGTCCGAGGCGCTGTCCGGCCAGGAGGTGACCACCCGGAACACCGGAACACTTGGTCCGTCCGCCGGTGCGAAGGTTCCCGTCTACGCCCCCGGCAGCAGCACCGTGGTGGGCGAGGTCAGCGTGGGGTATTCCATGGAAACCGTGGGCCAGAGCGTGGAACGGGACATCGGCCCGGTCGCGCTGACTGCTACCGGCGCCCTGCTCGCCGGCGTCCTGGGATCCTTCCTGCTGCGCCGCCGCCTGCAGCGCCTCACCCTGGGCCTGGAGCCGGAAGAGATCAGCACCCTGGTCCATGACCAGGTGGCGGTCCTCCAGGGTGTGGACGACGGCGTAATCGGTGTTTCCGCCGACGGCAGGATCACCGTTTTCAACGCCGCCGCCCAGCGCCTGCTGGGGCTCGGCGGCCTCGCCGGAACCCCTTGGGCGGACGCCCCCGTACCGGACCTGCTGAAGTCCCTGACCCGGCCTGGCTCAGGCGATACTTCCGCCGTTGAACTCGTGGCGGGCGGCCGGGTGCTGGTGGCCAACGCGCGCAAAGCCCTGCACCGGCGGGAGGACCTGGGCTGGGTGGTGATGCTCCGCGACCGCACGGAGCTGCAGCAGCTCACCCGGCAACTGGACGCCGTGGGCACCATGTCCACCGCATTGCGGGCGCAGCGGCACGAGTTCGCCAACCAGCTGCACACCATCGCCGGGTTCATGAGCATTGGCCAGCACCAGCAGGCCCGCGAGTACCTTGCCCGGTTGGCCGCCACCGGGCCGCTGAAATTCCCTGTGGACCAGGCAGAACTGCTCCAGGACCCGTACCTGCAGGCCTTCATCGGAGCCAAAGGCGTGGAGGCCGACGAGCGCGGGGTTACCCTGCGGATAGGGCCCGAGACCCTGGTCCGCGGGCAGGTCACCGACGCCCAGGACGTGACCACAGTGCTGGGCAACCTGATCGACAATGCGGTTAATGCCGCCGTGGCCGGCTCGGCGGAGGACCGCTGGGTGGAGCTGGAGGTGCTGGATGAGCCGGGCGACGACGGCGGCACCCTCCATGTGGTGGTCGCCGACTCGGGCGACGGGCTGGCGAAGGAAACGGACGCCGAAGCGGTCTTCGCCGAAGGTTTCACCACCGCTTCCGGCCCTGTACGTGCCGGCGGCGGCCAGGGGTTCGGGCTTGCCTTGGCCCGCCAGCTGGCCAGGCGCCGCGGCGGGGACGTGAAGTTGCTCGAACGCGGACGGCGGGGCGGCCCTGGAGCAGTCTTTATGGCAACTCTCCCCGGCACCACTGCGGGGACTACGGCGGGGACCAAGGACTCCCGGCTCAATGATGCGGCGTCCCGGGATGCCGCAGGAAAGGACCACCATGGCTGATGATTTTCGGGTGCTGATCGTGGATGACGACTTCCACGTGGCCAAGCTGCACGCCGCCTATGTGGATTCGGTGGCGGGGTTCCTGGCACTGGCTCCCGTGGGAACGGCGTCGCTGGCGCTGCAGGCCATCCATAGCCTCCGGCCGGACCTGGTTCTGCTGGACGTTTACCTGCCCGACGCTTCAGGGCTGGACCTTTTACAGCAGCTGGACGTGGACACCGTGATCCTCAGCGCCGCCTCGGACGCAGCCTCCATCCGCGTGGCCTTCCGCCGCGGTGCCCTGGGCTACCTGCTGAAGCCGTTTACCTCGGAGTCCCTGTCCCAGCAGCTGCGGTCCTATGCCCGGTACCGGCGCCTGCTGTCCCAGCCGGGAGCGCTGGACCAGGACGCGGTGGAGCGGGCCAAGCGCTCGCTCATCCCCGGTGACGTTTCGCCGTCGTCAAGGCCCAGGTCCGCCACGGAGGCCGCGGTGCTCGAGTCCCTGGTCCCCGGTGAGCAGTACTCGGCGGCGGAGGTGGCAGGCCGGGTGGGTGTTTCCCGGGCGACGGCGCAGCGGTACCTGTCTTCGCTGGCCGACGACGGCGCCGTGGACATCCAGCTGCGCTACGGGACCACCGGCAGGCCGGAGCACCGCTACGGCCTGCCGGCGGGGTAAGTTAGTTCGCGCTTTTCTGGGCTACGAGTTCGATTTCGACGAGCATTTCGGGGTCCAGGAAGGGCAGGACGTGGACCAGGGACAGGGTGGGCCGGATGTCGCCGAACACTTCACCGTGCGCGCGGCCGGCATCTTCCCACTTGCTGATGTCCGTCAGGTACAGCTTGGACTGGACCACGTCCTCGAAGCTGAAGCCGGCGTCCGCGAGGACCTTGCCGAGCTTCTGCAGGATGAACTGGGTCTGCGTGTAAAAATCGTTCCCCACGATGCCGTCCTCGCCGCTGGCTGCGGTGGCGGAAATGTACAGGGTGTTGTCCACCTGGACGGCGCGGGAGTAGCCGAGGGTCTGTTCCCAGACGGAGCCGGTGCCGAAGGTTTTGCGCATGGTGGGCCTTTCAAAGCTGGAATGAGTCGGCACCACTTTAGGGCGGCTACAGGTCCAGCCGGTAAACCAGCAGTTTTATGTCAGTTCCGGGGACGAACCAGTCCCGGTCCGGCACCCGGGCGAAGCCGGTCTTGTTGTACAGGCCGCGTGCACTTTCCCAGGTGCTTCCGGTGGTCAGCGAGACGGCGTTGATCCCGTCCAGTGCCTTGGCGTGGTCCACAATGGCGGCCATCATGGCCTTGCCGGCGCCGCTGCGCTGCACGGCCGGGTCCACCACCAGCATGCGGAACTCCAGCTCGTCGTGCAGGGCGATGTCCGCGTACGGCTCGCCCGCAAACGCCAGGGTCACCGACCCCACGACGTCTCCGCCCCGCTCTGCCACCCAGACCGTGGCCTGGCCGGCGCGCTCCGCGACGTCCTGGACCTTGCGCATATACGGGTGCCCGGCGTCGTCAAAATACCCGGCTGCCAGGTACGAATCCCTGGTGATGCGGGCAACGGCGTCGAAATCGGATTCGACGGCGGGACGGACGGTTATCTGCGAAGGCACCCGTCAATGGTAGTGGTACTGACCAGTACCACCCTGCTAAGCGCGGCTTTCCGTGACTGAACTATCATTCAGGGCGGGACCGGCAGTCCTGGCGGGCACCGGCAGTCAAAGCGGAAATTTGCCGGACAGCTCCAGGCCGGCCGCGCAGGTCCAGGCGTCAAGCCGTTCCTCGTCCGTGGGCCCGCCATCCAGCGGGCTTCTCAGCCTCGGGCGGCGGACCCAGCACCCTGCTTCCTCCGCGATCAGGGCGCCGGCGGAGAAGTCATGCTCGTTCAGCCCCCGTTCGCCGAAGGCGTCATGCGTGCCGTCCGCCACCATGCACAGGTCCAGCGCGGCGGATCCCAGCCGGCGGACGTCCGCGAACCCCTCCAGCAGTCCGGCAAACTGGGCGGCCTGCTCGGAGCGGACCAGCGGATCATAGTTGAAGCCGGTGGCAAGGATCTGCCCCTTGCGGCCCGGGACGGGGCCTTCCAAACGCGTCAGGGTTCCGGCTTCTTCCAGCCACGCACCCTGGCCGCGGGCAGCGTAGTAGACGCGGCCCAGTGCAGGGGCGTTGACGACACCGGCCAGCCAGGCGCCGTCGGAATCCGCCACCGCAACAGAGGTGCCGTAGTAGACGATGTTGCGGATGAAGTTGGTGGTGCCATCCAGGGGGTCGATGGACCAGCGGTAGCCGCTGGCCTCCGCCGGCCTGGTGGTCCCGTGTTCCTCACCGGTGATGCTGTCCCCCGGCCGCGCAGCCGTGATGACGCCACGGACGGCATTCTCAGCGGCGATGTCGAACGCGGTGACCCAATCGCCGGCGTCGCCCTTGTTGCTGACCTGGAGCGCGTCACCGTTCCGGCCGGCAAGGACTTGGGCGCCCGCCGCTGCGGCGTCCTTGGCCACCTCCAACAGTTCGGCCGGCGATATCAGCGCTGCCCCGGCACCGCTCATGAGGCTGCCTCCGCCTCTGCCGGTTCCGCCCCGGCCGGTTCCGCCGCGGCACCAGTGCCATCCCCCAGCGCAGCGGGACCCCCGGCCAGCAGCTGCCGGAAGCCGTCCTCATCCAGCACGCGTACGCCCAGCTGTTCAGCCTTGTCCAGCTTGGTTCCGGCGTTTTCGCCGGCCACCACATAGCTGGTGTTTTTGGAGACGGAACCTGCGGCTTTGCCTCCGCGCAGCAGGATGGCCTCCTTCGCCTCGTCCCGGCTGAAGTTCGGCAGGGAGCCAGTCACCACCACGGTGAGACCCTCCAGGGTCCGCGGCATGGACTCATCCCGCTCGTCCTCCATGCGGACACCGGCTGCAGCCCAGCGGTCCACGATGTCAACGTGCCAGTCCTCGGCAAACCACTCCTTCAGGGCGGCTGCAATGGTAGGGCCCACGCCGTCAACATGTGCCAGGTCTTCCTCCGAAGCAGCACGGATGGCGTCCATGCTGCCGAAGGCCTGCGCAAGCGCCCGCGATGCCCGGGGGCCGACGTGCCGGATGGACAGGGCCACCAGGACCCGCCACAGCGGCTGGGTCTTGGCCTTTTCCAGCTCCTTGAACAGCTTTTCGGTGGTGGCGGTGGGCTTGGACGGAGACTTCGCCGTGCCCTTGCTGTAGAAGTAGGGCACCATTTCGAACTCCCCGGTGGGCACCCCCTTGCTGCGCTTCTCACGCCTGATGCGGACGTCAGCCAGAAGCTCCGGGGTGAGGCTGAACAGCGCAGCTTCGGTGGTGAGCGGCGGAACCTCGGGCTCGGCCGGCTGGGTGAGGGCGATGGCAGCTTCCCAGCCGAGGGCCTCAATGTCGAAGGCGCCACGGCCCGCAAGGTGGAACACCCGCTCCCGCAGCTGCGACGGGCAGGATTTTGAGTTGGGGCACCTGATGTCCACATCGCCCTCCTTGGCCGGAGCCAGGGGCGTGCCGCAGGAGGGGCACTCGGTGGGCATCACGAAGTCGCGGACCGGAGGATCCTGCTGGTCGCGCAGGGCAAGGACCGGGCCCACAATTTCGGGAATGACGTCGCCGGCCTTGCGGAGCACCACAATATCGCCGATCTTCACGCCTTTGGCTTTGACCACGTCCTGGTTGTGCAGGGTGGCCATTTCCACGGTGGACCCGGCCACCTTGACCGGCTCCATCATGCCGAAGGGCGTGACGCGGCCGGTGCGGCCCACGTTCACCTGGATGTCCAGCAGCTTGGTGTGCACTTCCTCTGGCGGGTACTTGTAGGCGACAGCCCACCGCGGCACCCGGGTGGTGTAGCCGAGGGCCCGCTGGGTCGCGAAGTCATCCACCTTGACCACGATGCCGTCGATCTCATGGAGCAGTTTATGGCGCTTGTCCCCATACCGCTTGATGAAGTCAAGGACCTCGTCAAGGCTCCCCAGCACTTCGGAGTAGGGGCTCACCGGCAGGCCCCAGGCCTTCAGTGCGGCGTACGTTTCGGACTGGCTGCGCGCCTGGAGCCCTTCGCGGGCGCCGATGCCGTGGACAAACATCTTCAGGGGCCGTTTGGCTGTTTCGGCCGGGTCCTTCTGGCGCAATGAACCCGCTGCGGCGTTGCGCGGGTTGGCGAGGGGCGCTTTGCCTGCTTCGATCAGCGCTTCGTTGAACTCGGCGAAGGCCTGGGACGGAATAAACACCTCGCCCCGGATTTCCATCTCCGCCGGAAACCCTTCCCCGCTCAACTCCTGCGGGATCTCCTTGATGGTGAGGACGTTGTGGGTAATGTCCTCCCCCGTGGTGCCATCACCGCGGGTAGCGGCGCGGACCAGTTTGCCATCGCGGTACAGCAGGTTGACCGCGAGCCCGTCGATCTTCAATTCGGTCAGCCAGGCCGGTTGCTGCGATCCGTCACCGAGCTTTTCGATGCTTGCCGACGCCTTGGTGAGCCAGGCTTCGAGTTCCTCGAGGGAAAAAACATCCTCAAGGCTGTACATCCGCTGCAGGTGCTCCACGGCGGCGAAGGCGGCCGAGACTTCCCCTCCCACTTCCTGGGTGGGCGAGTCGTTGGACACCAGTTCCGGATGCAGTGCCTCGATTTCCTCCAGCCGCCGGAACAGTACATCGAATTCGGCATCGGAGACCAGGGGTTCGTCTTCCTGGTAGTACGCGAACCGGTATTTCCGGACCAGGTCCACGAGGTTCTCGTATTCCTCGCGGATTGAGTCGGCGGGGGTTTCTTCCGGTTCCACGGGTTCGGTGGTGCGGGTGGCGGTCTGTTCTGCGGGGCCTGGTCCTGTACTCACAGACCTATCTTGCCATCAAGGCACGTCAGCGGGGTTTCGAACCCGTGACCCTTCACCTAGTGGGCCCGAAGGCGGGACCGGTTCCTGCCCCACCACAGGAAGGAGGCGCCGGCGGCGCCCAGCAACAGGACGCCGGCGATGATCGGCAGGACGGCAGGATCACCGGAACCCGGATCACGGCCAGGGGTGACAGCAGCCACCCGGCTGGCCCGGGCAGAACGGGTGACGGGCGTATTCCAGTCCTGGCCGCTGGAGGCGCCGGTGGGTGGCGGAGAAATAGAAGATCCGGTGGCGGTGACGGCGGACGGACTGGTGGATTCTTCCGGTTCCGCCGCCGGGGCAACCTGTACTGGAACAGTGTGGTCCGGAGGAGCCACCGACGGAGCCGGCTGCTCGGGAGCCGCCGTCACAGGATCGGCGGGCGGAGCCGGCGGGCTCTGCGGTTCCCTCGGTTTCCGGGTCCGGGTGGGCTCTGCGGGCTTGGGATCGCCGGCAGGCTGTGCCCCGCAGAACACCAGGAAGCACTGGTCCTGAGATGTTGTGGATGCGGGCGTGGGTTCCGTAGTTTGGGCGGAAGCCGGGCCGGCCGGAAAGAGGCCAAGGGTGATGGCCAGGACTGCTGCTGATGCCGTCGTCGAAGCAACTCGGAGAACCGATGAGGACGGGGTCATTTGCTACCTTTCGATGCGCGCAGTCCCCCACCGCGGCTTTCTGGTGTCCCCGGTAGTCTTCTACACCGCGCAGCAGGGCCGCAAATCCACCGGATCCGCGGCCCTGCTGTTCCAGGCGTGTCAGTCCCTGTTTTCGGGCGGGAGCGCAACCTGGATTTTGCGCGCCTTTCCGCGCCCCACCACGTACCCGCGGCCGGGGATGAAGTCGGTGCCGGTCCGGCCCAGCGATGTGTTCAGCAGGCTGTCGCCTTCGATGTCGCCGGGGTTCAGCAGCAGGCCCCGCCGGCCGGATTTGAAGGGCTGGGCCAGGGACCAGGCCGAGGACCAGGTGGAGGTTTCGGATTCACCGATGACCCACTGGTCCGCCTTAATGGACGCTGTCACCAGCCGGCCCACGCCGGACTCTGCCATGGTGTCGGTGAATTCCGTCAGCCCCTCGATGAAGATGGCCAGAGCCCCCGGGTTTCCCGAGGAGTGCTCCACCAGGTCTTCCACTACCTCGGCTACGTCGTCCGGGCCCACCACGGAGCGGTTCCAGATGGGCAGGGAGGCGACGGCGGACCGGCGGGCCCCGATGTAGATGAGCTCCGTACCGGGGTTGGACCGTCGGAGGGCGTAGGCCAGGGTCACGAGCGCGACGGTCCGGCCGGCGCCCGGCGGGCCGGCTAGGAGGAGCGGTCCCCGGGCCATGACCTCAGCCGGGCGGAGCGTTTCGTTGTCGACGCCGATCACGGGCAGGTCCGGGCCGCCGGCGGGAAGGACGTCCAGATCCACCTGCTCCGGCAGCCTCTCGATGCCGGGGGCGGACTCCAGGCCCTGGCGCAGCATGGCTTCGCTGAGCTTATGCACTTCACGGGCCTGCAGGGCAAGGTTGGAGTTCCCGCCCAGCACGGCAAGCTGCACTTCGAGCCCGTCCAGCAGCCCCCGGCCGGGCGGGGAGCCGGCGCCCAGCACGTCCCGCGGAACATCCATGGACATGTAGTCCTCCTCGGAGGAGAGCCGGAGGACCAGGCGCCGCTGGATGGAAGCGAGCAATGAGGCCGGGACCGAGTTGGGCCTGTCCCCGGTGACCACCAGGTGGATGCCGAGGGTACGGCCGTCGGTGGCCAGCTGCAGGAAAATGTCCCACAGCCCGGACAGCCTGCTGTGTTCGTACGCCTCGCGGAATGCCGACATACCGTCCACCAGGACAAAGATCCGCTTCTCATGGGGCCGGTTGGCGAGCTTTCGGTACTCCACGATGGTGGAGGCACGTACCTCGGCGAAAGCGGCGGACCGCTGCTCAGCGATGTCCCGCAGCAGGCGCAGGAGGCGGCCTACCCGTTCCACGTCGTCGCCATTGATGATCCCGCCCACGTGCGGAAGCTCCTCCAGCATCCGCAGCCCGGAGGATCCGCAGTCGATTCCGTAGACATGGACGGGCCCGCCGCGGGGTGTGACTGCTGCGGCGATCGCGATGCCGCGCAAAGCCGCAGATTTTCCTGATCCGCCCGTGCCGTAGATGGCCATATTGCCGTCTTTGTCCGGCTGGTAGAACACGGTGGGCTGGGCCTGCCTGGCAGGATCATCAGCCACCCCGAGGAGCAACTGTTCGTCCGTACGGGGATTGGGCAGCCTGGAGAAATCGTAGGTCTTGGCCAGTTCATCCAGCCACGGTTTGCGCGGGGCCTCGATCGCAAGCGAGCCGGCCGCGCGGACAATGGTGGCAGTCATCCGCGCGATGTCGTTGGGGCCTGCCGGCGCCTCGAGCACGGGCTTTTCCGGGGCCGGAGCCTCCCAGTTGGGGCCCGAGCCGAACGCCATCTCCACAATGTCGATCTGCGGCCGTTGCGGTTTGTCCGTGGTCCAGCCGCCGGCGTAGCCGGTCTGGAAGCCCTGGATCCGGCCGGGACCGGTCTTGGCCGCGCCCCGACCCGGGATGGCGGGGTCGAAGTAGGCGGCGTCCGGGACGCCCAGGATGTCCGTGGCGTCGTCTTCGTCGGCCATCCGCAGCGCCACCCGAAGGTTTGTGTTGGCGCGCAGGCTGTCCTTGATCACCCCGGCCGGGCGCTGGGTTGCCAGGATGAGGTGCAGGCCCAGGGACCGGCCGCGCGCGGCAACGTCCACCACGCCGTCCACGAACTCGGGGACCTCGCTGGCGAGCGCGGCGAATTCGTCCACGATGATGATCAGGTAGGGTGGCGCTTCCGGATCGGCCTCGCGCTGGAGCGCCAGCAGGTCCTTGGCCTTTTTCCGGTTCAGCAGGTGCTCCCGGTAGTGCAGTTCGGCGCGCAGCGAGGTCAGCGCGCGCCGGACCAGGTGCGGCGAAAGGTCCGTTACCAGTCCCACCGTGTGCGGCAGGTTAATGCAGTCAGCGAAAGCGGCCCCGCCCTTGTAGTCCACAAACAGGAAGCTGACCCGGTCGGGGCTGTACGCCGCCGCCATGCCCATCACCCAGGACTGCAGGAATTCGGACTTGCCGGCACCGGTGGTTCCGCCCACCAGGGCGTGCGGGCCCTCGTTTTTCAGGTCCAGGTACAGCGGTTCCACGCCTTTGGAGCCGACCAGTGCGCGAAGCGTGCCGTTGTCCTTGCGGTTTGGTACGGCGCTGCTGTGAACGGAGTTGTTTTCCGTCCAGCGTTCGGCGACGGCCTGGGGGTTGTCCAGGAAGTCCTTCCCGATCAGGGTGGCATAGGAGACGGCCCGCGGGAGGTCGGAATCATCGGTGACAGGTTTGCCCACGTCCACCACCGGGGTCAGCATCCTGGCCAGCTGCCCGGCAAGTTCGGCGTCAACGCTCTCGCAGCTGACGGGGTAGGTGTGGCGGCCCAGCCGGACCTGTCCGGTGGTGGTGCCGTGGTCGCCGTCCACCACCATGAAGTCGCGGCAGGCAGCGGGCAGGGCCTGCACATCGGTGGCCACCCACAACACGTGCACGCCGGCATCCGGGCCGCGTTCGGCGAGCCGGGTAAGACGCCCCCGGTCCACGGGGGCATCGTCCTCCACAACCACCAGCACGGCCGGCACCACCGGTGCCTCCACCTCGTCCTTGGCTGGATCCAGGGCGGGGCGAAGGGCGGGGCCGGAGCGTTTGGCGGCGGCTTCCCTGGCTTCCACCAGGTCTTCGAGGCGGGCCACCAGGGAAGCCCCGCCTGCCGAACCGGCGGCCAGGTGGTCGCCGGACAGGGGGCTGTGGCCGGAGCCGACGTGTGGCAGCCACTGGAGCCAGTTCCACCGGTCCCTGGACTGGGCGGAGGTGATGGCTGTGAGGACCACTTCTGCGGGTGAGTGCAGCCCTGCGAGCTGGAGCACCATGCCGCGGGCAATATCGTCCACCAGCCCGCGGGCGCCGGCGATGCCCAGGGACCCGGCTGTCCGGAACTGGGATACCACCGGAACGCCTTCGATGTCCCGGAACTGCTTGATGCAGTCCTGGATTTCGCGGGCGTACTCCACCTCGGTGCCGTTGTTCGCCGGCTCCTCCAGGAGGACCCGCGACGGCACGGTGCCCAGGCCGAACCGCAGGCCCAGGAAGCCGCTGTGTTCCGGGCGGTGGGTCCACAGCAGCGGACCCAGTTTGTAGATGGCATTAACGGTGTCGCTGACGGAGGGTGCCTCCTGCAGCCGGACGGCACGCTCCACGTGCTGCAGTTCGGTGATGTCCTCCCGGAAGGCGGCCATGGAGGCGCGGAAATGCTTGAGCTGGTCCTTCTGCTGTCGCCTGGTCCTCATCTTCTGGTCCACGTAATGGCCCACCACGAACAGCGGCATCATCAGCATAAACACGGCCGAGAGCGGGTTGTTGCTGACCGAAAAAATCACCGCACCCATCAACAGCGGGATGAGCAGCATGATGAAGGGGAAAGGATGGTCTTCGGGGCGTTTGGGTCCGGCGGGCAGGACGCGCTTGGGTTCCTCAAAGCGGGGAACAACCCGGGGTGAACGGTTGTAGTCCACCAAAGGCGAGGTGGGCGCGGCGGCCTGGTTGTGTCCCAGCGGCACCACGGTGATGGTGGTGTCGCCCAGGGTGACGGTGTCCGAGGAGTTCAACGTGGCCCGGGTGACCGGCAGGCCATCCATCAGGAGCCCGTTAGCGGAGTTCGTATCAACGATTTCCACGCCTTCGCCCACCGTGATGCGGGCATGGCGTTTGGAGGTCAGCGGATCGGTGAGCCGGATGTCCACGTCCCGGTCCCGGCCGATGTAGCTGGTGCCGGATGGCAGCGAAAATTCGCGGCCGACGTCGGGCCCTGACAGCACGCGCAGGGTGGCGGCCGCGGGGCCGCGGGGGGCACCGGAGTCACCGAACTGCGCGCTGACCTGCGCCAGGGACACCACGGAGCCTGGCCGGAGGCCGGATTCGAGGAGGTTGTCCTCGCGGGCGAGGACGTTGCCGCGCATGCCGCCGCCCACAAAGGCCTCATCGATCTTCAGCGAAAGGTTGTCCGGGGCGGGCGTGCCCTTGCGGGCAGGGTCGGCGGCCCAGAGTGTTGCAGCCACGTCGGCCACCGTGGCGAGGCCATCCACGGTGACGGCGAGGTCCTTGGCGTCGGCAGGGTCCCGGCGGAGTGTCAGCCGGATCCTCATCCTTCGTCCACACCCCTCATCTTTTCCAGCAGGTACAGGTCATCGGCCGTGACCAGGTGCGAGGTGACTGCGTGCTCGACCAGCCGGGCCCGGCGGTTGGTGGCGAGTTTGCCGCCGCCGCCACGAAGGCCAACAACGCCCACACGGTCCAGTTTGTCGCACACGTTGTCCAGTTTCCGGTTGAAGCGGGTCAGCGCCCAGCCCAGCGTTTTGGCGGCGGCAGCGGAGGACGGGATGGCACTGAAGCCGGTCCCTTCGCGCCGCAGCATCGGCTCGGCGAGCGCCACAATCAGTGCCTTCTGGGAATCCGTGAACACCACGGGGCCGATGGTGGTGTCGCCGTTGCTGTCCTCCTCCCGCGCCTGCTGCCGGAAAGACGGCGTCTTCAGGTGGACCGCGAATTCGTATGTGGTGGGTCCGGCAGTGAAAATGATGTTCGTGTGGCTGAACACCAGCGGGATGCGGGCGCCGGGCGAAAGCCAGGCCTGCATGCCGCCGGACGCGTCTGCCACGGTGGCGGAAAGCATGCTGCCAACATTGCTGAGCCACCAGATCCCGTCATAGCGGGCCACTTGCAGGAACTGCCGGTGCAGGTACGGGTTGTCGTCCACTTCCAGGTCGCCTTCGCGGCCGATGTTGAAGACGTCCTCGTCCGAGGGTTCGTACCATTCACCACAGAAATCTATTGCTAGATCCCCCATTTTCTGTGCCTCCTCATTGGGCAAAGTGCTGTGAATCGTGCTGGTGTAAGTGCCTGGATCGGGGCGCCGTCATGGGCCGGTGCAGGCGATGGAGGCTTCTTCCATCGGTGAGAAGGCGCCGTCCGAGCGGACGATCATCACCTGGACGCAGGTCTGCCCGGACGGGTTCGGCGTCACCTGGATGGGGGGCTGGGCGATGGACTGGTATTCGCCGCCGCCCCCGATGGTGTAAACCCGCCATTTGTAGGTGTCTCCGGGCTTGGGCTGCGGATTGTTCCAGGTGAACGAGGCGCCGCCGGGGGTCAGGGTTCCGGTGAGCCCTTCGACGTCGGGCACGGTGCCGTTGTCCAGCGCATCGGGCGGCGGCTTGCTGGCTTCCTGGCTCTGCGTAGTCTTGGGCGCCTGCGGTGCGGCGTTGGCGATCACGATTCCGACTACCGCGGCGAGGACCAGCAGGGTACCGCCGGAGATGGCAAGCCAGAGGTTGCGTTTCCCGTGGTCAGTGCCGGAAGCGGCGGCTTCGGCAGGTTCTTCCACCTTTGCGGGCCGGTGGAGCGTTGTATCGGCAACGTCTCCGCCGTCGGGAAGCCTGCCGTCGTGGGGCCCGCCGGCCTGAATCCTGCCGTCCTGGGAAAGTCGGGGGGTAACCGGCGCACTGCCGGCAGCGCCACGGAGGACCGTGGCGGGGGTCCAGTCCTGGGGCTGGGCAGCAGGCGCTGGCGGCGCCAGGGCGGCCGGCGGGGTAAAGCGCGACGGCGGCGCCTCCTGTGCGGGGACCTGCGGCCGGGTGCGGGCCGGGAAAGTGGGCGCACTGCCGGTCCGCTCCGGGTCGATGGCCGCGATGCTCCGCACCCGCGTTTCCTCGGCGCCGTCATCGGGGTGGCTGTCCTCCTGGTGCGGCTCCTCGAGAACTTCGAAAGGCGTCACCGAAAGGTTCAGCTCCGCCTGGATGCGCTGCAGGGCAAGGGCGAAGGCATGGGCCGAGGAGTACCGGGACTGGGGTGACTTGGCCATGGCCGTGGACAATGCCAGTTCCAGGGATTCCGGGACGTCGGCGCGGCCCAGCCGGGGCACGGGCATGTTGCTGATCCTGCTGATCAGCTCGCGCTGGGAGTTGTCGGCGCCGGGCATCACAAAGGGCGACCGCCCGGCCAGCAGCGTGTACAGCGTCGCACCAAGCGCCCACACGTCCACCATCACGCCGTCCACGGTGCCGTCGGTGAACTGTTCCGGCGGGGACCACGGGATGGACATGCCGGAGTCCCCGTCGGCGTCGCCGGCCAGGGTCCCGGAAATGCCGAAGTCGGTCAGGGCAGGCCGGTTGTAGTCCGTCACCAGGATGTTGGCGGGTTTAATGTCGCGGTGCGCGATGCCCGCGCGGTGGGCGGTCTCGACGGCGGATGCCACCTGGATGCCGACGGCCAGCACCTCATCAACGCTGAACCGCTGCCGCCGGTACCGCACGTCCAGGCTGGGCCGCGAGCAGTACTCCATGGCCAGGTAGGAGTGCCCGTCGTCAGTAACCTCCGCCTCGAAGATGGTCACGATGTACGGGTGGGAGGACAGCTGGGCCATGAGGTTGGCCTCGGACTCAAACCGGCGGCGCGCACCTTCGGTTTTCAGGTCCGAGAGCAGCACCTTGACGGCCACCCTTCGGCGGGGCCGGTCTTGTTCGTAAAGGTAGACGTCGGAGAACCCGCCGGATCCCAGCAGGCTGATGTAGGTGAACCCCGCGATACGGGGCGGCGGCGCAGGCGGCCGTTTGGAACTCAAGGAATCTCCTCAAAACGCAGAGAGATGTTGTCGCCCAGTTCAGCGATGTCCCCGTCCAGAAGGATGGCCATCTCGTTCTGGGCCAGGCGGCGCGGGGACTGCCCTTCACGCACCAGGACGGTGCCGTTGGTGGCTTTGAGATCGCACAGCATCACGTGCCAGCCCTCCAGCCGGACTTCGACGTGCGAGCGGGAGATATCCCCTCCCGGGCTTGCCACCTGGACCAGCCGGGGCATCACTCCGCCCTGGACCCGGGACACCGAGGGTTGCCGGCCGATCACCAGCGACTGGTCGAGGTCCACGAGTTCTCCGGTGGAGATGCGCATCCGTCCCAGGCGCGGACGGGCCACCTGGACTGCGTCGGGCAGAAGCCCCGCGCCACAGACGGCACAAGTGGCACTGGTGGGCGGATTGGGGTGGTCCTGGGGGCAGAGCCGTGCAAGCACCAGCGGGCCGCCCACCTCAGAGGAGTCTGTCACCGTGCGGACGGACCGGGCGGCCATCCCTTTCAGGCTGCCCTTCATCACCGTCTGGCCGTCGTGGTCGGCGTCGTATTCCGCATGGTTTGCTTCCGGAGCGGGCGCAACAGGAACCGATACAACAGGGGCGGCTGGAGTTGGGGCCACGGAGGCAGTGGAGGGTGCCGCCGACAACATGGGTGCGGGAACTGCACTCGGCGGCGCCGGTTCGCTGCTGCCCCCGGCCGCCGTCCGCCAAGGCACGGAGTCGATCAGCCCGCTGGTTGGGGCCATGGGCGCGGAGTTGGGAGAACCGGCGGAAGGTGCCTCCAAAACGACGGCGGGCGGAGCGCCTGCCGTCGCAGGGGATACTTCCGGGCGGGCAGGGGTATCGGCCGGGCCAGATTCCGATGACTCCCCGGCCACCTGCTGTTCAACGGCCTGATCTTCAACGGCCCGCAGTTCAGCGGCTTCGTGGTCCTGTGCCTGAGGCTCCGGCTGGTCTGCCGGCTCCGGCTCTTCCCGGACGGCGGCATCTTCGATCCTGCGGACCACGGTCCGTTCCCACAGGTGGTCATACGAGCTGGTCATCTCGCTGGCCACTGGCTGTTCGGAAGCACTGGATGTGGTGTCCTCCGGGGCCGCACTGCGCCCAGTGTCAGTTGCAGGGCCAGCATCAGTGGCGGGGGCAGCGTCAGTCCCCGGGCCGACGTCAGCCCCCGAATCAGCCTCTGGCTCCGGGTCAGCGCCTGACTCTGGGTCAACGCCTGGCTCCGGGGCAGCGTCGGTTTCGGCCAGGCCGTCGTCCTCGAAGTCCTCATCAATGACCGCATAAACGGTCTCCGCCGACGCCCCATGCTCAGGAGCAACAGTGATCTCCGGAAGGTCAGCCTCTTCGGGCGCTTCAATCACGGGGGCCGGGACCGCGGAGGTGGGCTCCGCTAGCGGAGGTGCTGCAAAAACCGGCGCGGCCGTGTCGGCTGCAGCGGGCGCCGCTGCAGCGGGCGCCGCAGCAGCGGTTCCGGCAGCAACAGCGGGCTCAACGGCTGCTGGAGCAGGCCTTGCGGCGCCGCTGGACCCGGCACCGAGGGTGAGGACCAGGGACTGCAGCAGCACCACGCCCTCCGCCAGTGGCAGGTCCGGCAGGTCGGCGTGCAGGGACGCTGGCTCGGGGTGCAGGCTCCGGCCCGCCGCCGGAATCACCAGCCGGCACAGCCCGGACTGATCGAGCCGCCGCTCGGTCCAGGTGGTCACGTCCCGGCCGTTCAGCTCCACCGGGCCGTCGGCCGACTGGACAGTGACGTCCAGGTCCCCGCGCAGGAAGACGCGCAGTGGTCCCTGGAAGTCGAGGATGCCGAAGGACGGGATGTTGGCCAGCGATCCCCCGGAACTGCTGGTCACCGCATGAAGGACTTCGTGCACTTCCGGCCGGCTTTCGAGCAGGCCCCACAGTGCGGCAACGAGGGCCGGCTTGGTGCCCGGCTCGAGGAGGACAACTGTGTGGGAGCGGACGATACCCAGCCAGGTCCCGGGGACGTAACTAACGGCGGTCATCGCCCGGTTCCCCACTCTCGTCGGCTGCGCCCGGTTCCCCGGCGTCCGGTTGAACACCGCCCGCGTCAGCAGTGCCCGAGACAACAGCGCCCGCGTCAACAGCGCCCACGTCAACAGTGCCCGGTTCCGCAGCCTCTGGTTCCCGAGTGCTTGAATCTACGGTGCCCGTGCGATCTACGGTCCCCGTTCGGGGCAGTGTTGTTTCGTCTTCGGCCGTCTCCGGGCGTGGCGCAGTGGTTGCTGCACCGGCATCGTTGAGGACGTTCCGGACGTCCACCACAATGACCGTGACGTTGTCCCTGCCGCCGCTGCGAAGCGCAGCCTGGATCAGGGCGTCCGCCGCATCCTGGGGGTGGCCCACCGTGCTGAGGATCCGGTAGATGTGGTCATCCGTCAGCTCGCCGGTAAGCCCATCGGAACAGACGAGGATGCGGTCGCCTTCCTCCACGGGCAGCAGCCAATAGTCAGCCTCGGTTTCATCTCCGGTCCCCAGCGCCCGCGTGACCACGTGCCGGCGCGGGTGAATGGTGGCCTGCTCTGCGGTGATCTCCCCGGCGTCAACGAGTTCCTGGACTTCGGAGTGGTCCACGCTGATCTGCTCGAACCTGCCCTGGCTCAGGCGGTAGGTCCGGGAGTCACCAATGTTCATCACCAGCCAGTACGGCATGCCCATCTGTTCCACGATGACGGCACCAGTGAGGGTGGTGCCGGCGCGCGCGCCGGTCGCCTCGCGAATGGAGTCGTCCGCCTTCACAAGGTACTGCTGGAGGACCGCAGCCGTGACGCTCCGCTCCCCCGTAGTGAGCTGGGGTATCGACGCCAGGGCCCGGACGCACATGCCGCTGGCAACCTCACCGGCTTCGTGTCCGCCCATCCCGTCCGCCACGGCGAAGACAGGATCGGAGGCAATGTACGAATCCTCATTCAACTCCCGGCGGAGTCCCCGGTCCGTCCCGTGGCCGACGCTCAGGCTGAGCCCTGCCCCCGGTTTAGTGCTGGAGGGAACGCTTGCGGGCTGTTGGTTCATGCCTGTCCTAGGTAAAAGGTACGGTCTCCAAAATGGACACTGGATCCCGGGGTAACAAATGCGGGCACTCCCGGCTGAAGGGGCGTGCGGTGGCCGTCGGGGGTGGTGACGGCGCTGCCGTTGGTGGAGTTCCGGTCCGTCACCCAGACGCCCGCCCCGTCCGTCAGAAGGTGGAGATGGGTCTTGGAAATGGACCGGCCGGGGTCATCGACGGCGAGCAGCTGGGCCTGCTGTTCGCCTGCCTGGCCCACAGGGTTCCTGCCCACCAGCACGCTGCGGTCCAGCTGGAAGTCGCGGCCGTCGTCGAGCCTGATCCGCAGGACCGCCACCGGTGCAGGTGTTGCGGAGCCGGGGCGCACCTGGGTGCGGTCCACGTCGTCGTCCGGGTGCCATTGCTGGTCGCGCGGTTCCGGAACTGTCTGGACAGGCGCCGCAGCGGGGACCGTCCGGACCGGAGCCGCTGCGGCAGGAGCGACGCCAGAAGGAGCGGCAGGACCAGCGGGGCCGGGGACCTGCGGGAGGGAATTTGCGGCTGGCTGCCGGACGTCGATGACCTTTGGCGCGTTGGCGCCTGCCACCGGCGACAACACCTGCTGCACCGGGAGCAGGTCCAGCGGGGCAAAGCTGTACGGCCCCTGGATTCCGCCGGTGGTGATGGGGTTCCGGCCCGCCTTGACATCGAAGGCGAGGGTTTTCGCGGCAGTATCATGCCAGCCCCGGAGCCGGCCGTTTTTGTCCCAGCTGTTCGAGACCACCACCAGCACAGCCCAGACCGTTCCCGCCAGCACCAGCGGGCCAAGCACAAAAAAGGCAACCGCGAACCATTGGAAGACCACCACAAGGATGGCCGCCAGCAGCGCCAGCAGGATGCCCGCCCCGGTGACCAGGCCGCGCAGGAAAACAGGACCGGCGCCCGGCGCGTAGCCGTCATTGTCCGCACTGCGGATCCCCATCAGCAGGTTGCCAAGGGTCTTGCCGGTCCGGGCTTCCCACCCCAGCACCACAAAGAGGTACACGAGGGTCAGTCCCAGCCCGATCCCGCCGAACAGCACCAAGGAGGCGGTGTCGTAGATGATGAAGCCGCCGCTGCGGGTGCGGGTGATGCCGGCGAAACCGAGGGCAAATGTCACCACGAGGACAGCCAGGGGCGGGAGCCAGTCAATCACGGCAGCGCCAAGGCGCTTGCCCGCCGTGGCTGGAACAAGCTGAAGATTCACTGCCATTCCCGTTCCTCCCCCTGGACCGGCCCCCACCTGCACGGTGGACCCGCCGGCGCTCCCCCGGCCTGTGCCCGCGTTGATACCTGCCGCCGGAAATGCCTGCGGCCTTTCTACTACCGGGATAGTACCGGGAATCGGGGACGGGTGCGCGGCGGGGGCACCGGCGTGCTGCTCAGCCACCAGGTGGGGCTGGCGAAGGCTGCGGGCCGACCGGTTAGGCAAGGGCGCGCCGCAGGCGTTGCAAAAAGCAGCCCCGGCGCGGATGGGTTGCCGGCAGTGCGGGCAACGCCCGGCGTCGTCTGTCACTGGGTTCCGGATCCTTGCGTTGGGGTCTCGGGAGTTGTTGCATCGGGAGCTGCTGCGTCGGGTCCGGCCGGCCCCGCTGGCGCTTCCGGCCCCGCCGGACGACGGCGGCCGCTCCCCTTGAGGGACGGCAGAACAGGCAGTGCCAGCCCGGCGCCCCGGCGGCCCAGGAGGGTGCGCGCGTCTGCGAGCAGGGAACGTGGAGAGAACCGTGCCTGCTGCCGGCGCCAGAACCCCACAGTGGAGGTCATCTCCTTCAGCGAGCCGTCAACGATGGTCCAGTACTCCCGGACCTCGTCCTCGCTGGGCTGGCCGGCACCGAAGATCGATGCGTCAGCCCGCCTGGCGAGCATGGTGGTGGTGCCGCCGCTGGCGGGGAACGCCTCGGCGAGCACGGCGGCGCTTTCGCGGCGCGTGGAGCGGGTGTCGACGGCGGCGCCCATGTCGGTGGCAAGGCTCACCACCTCACTCCAGCCTCCGCCGACCCGCTGCGCGGGGTCACCGTCCCGGAAACGGGACTTCCGGCGTCGTGATTTCAGCAACGCAACCAGCAGCAGCGGCAACGCGAGGATGGACAGCGGGATCAGCGCCACGCCCAGGGCGCCCAGCAGCGCTCCCCAGAACAGCCAGGGGTTGTTCTTCTTCTGGTCCGCGTCCAAGGCGTCCGGCGAGGAGTCCGGCGGCAGGTCCGCTGGTTCCTGCGGCGGGGGCGGCGGCTGCAGCACCTGGGGCTTGGGCTTGGACTTGTTCTCGGGATCCGGCGGGATGGGCACGTTGTCCTTGGGCGGGGTGGGGT
>NZ_VHIJ01000033.1:0-24364 GCF_006680095.1 Pseudarthrobacter sp. B4EP4b
CTCCTGGGTGGGTGTGGGCGTCGGTGTGCTGCGGGTCTGTGTTGGGGTAGCCGACGGCGTGGTCCGGGTGGGGCTGGCCGAAGTGGCCGGCGCGCTGGTGGAGGTAGCGCCGGGTGAGGGATCGCCGGAGGGCGAAAAGAGTCCCAACTGGCTGACGAGGAACCCCACCAGGGCAAACAGGAGCAGCAGGATCAAGGCAACCAACGGCCACGTCCAGGGGCTGCGGCCCTTGCGCCGCGGCTCATCGGCGGGCTCGTCGTCGTACGTTGTCTCTTCCGGGATCCAATTCCGTTCGGCGGCCAGGGCATTGGCGCGGGCGAGTGTCCCCTGTGGTTCACCGTCTGCTGCGGACGCGCCGGCAGCGCCTGCCGCCATCCCGGCCGCGGCTCCTGCCGCGCCGGCACCCAGTACAGGGAGCGCCGAGGTGGCTGCCGGCGACGAGTCCCGCTGGGCGCCGATCACGCCGGTGGGGGCAGTCGCCGTGTCCACGGGGGCAGTAATGGGGCCAGTGTCCGCGTCGAAGAGGAGCATGCCCGGTACGGCGGCGCGGGCGGCGTTGATGTCGCCGTTCCGGATGGCCTCGGCAGCTTCGGCAAGTTTGATGGCGTTGGCCGGACGGTTCTTGGGGTCCTTGGCCAGCATGGACATCAGGAGGGCGCGCACCGGGGCGGGAAGCGACTCGGGAAGGGGCGGCGGAGCGTCGTTGACCTGGGCCAGGGCGATGGCGATCTGGGACTCACCGGAGAACGGCCGGTGCCCGGCAAGGCACTCGTAACCGATGACGCCCAGCGAGTAGATGTCAGAGGATCCCGTGGCTGTCTGTCCGGTGGCCTGTTCAGGTGCCAGGTACTGCGCCGTTCCCATCACCTGACCGGTCTGCGTGAGCGGGACCTGGTCGGCGAGGCGGGCGATGCCGAAGTCGGTTACCTTCACGCGGCCGTCAGGGGTGATCAGGAGGTTGCCGGGCTTCACGTCGCGGTGCACCAGGCCCTGGGCATGGGCAACGGAGAGCGCGCGGGCGGTCTGGGCGATCATGGACAGGGTGCGGTCGGGGGACAGCACCTGCTCGTGCTCGATGATGCTGCTCAGCGGCTGGCCCGGAACGAGTTCCATCACCAGATAGGCGGAGCCCTCTTCCTCGCCGTAGTCGAAGACGTTGGCGATGCCCACGTGGTTGAGCAGGGCAGTGTGGCGGGCCTCTGCGCGGAATCGCTGAAGGAAGCCGGGGTCCCCCGTGTACTCCTCTTTCAGGACTTTGATGGCGACGATGCGGCCCAGGACAAGGTCTTTGGCTTTCCAGACTTCCCCCATGCCGCCAATCGCGATCCGCGTAGTCAGCTGGAATCTGCCGCCGAGGGTGATTCCGGTTGTAGGCCTCACTTATTCAACACCGCCTCAAAAATCTTCTTCGCGTTCGGACTGGTTAGCTGTGCGCCGGTGGTGATGTCCACGCCCTCCATGACGATCGTGACTCCCACCTGCGGGTTGTTTGCGGGGGCAAACCCGGTGAACCAGGAGTTGTTGACGCCATTGCCCAACTCCGCGGTTCCGGTCTTGCCGGCCACCTGGACTCCGGGGACTGCAGCCCTGTTGGCGATGCCCTGGCTGACCGCACTGGTCATCCATTCGGTGATCTGGTTGGCGATCGCCGGAGTAGTGGAGGTCCGCAGCTGCTGCGGCTGCGGTTCGTCGATGACGCGCAGGTCCGGGGAGCGCAGGGCCTTGATCAGCGTGGGTTGCATCTGCACCCCGTCGTTGGCGATGGCGGCAGTCATCATGGCAATTTGCAGCGGTGTGGCGCGGACGTCACGCTGGCCGATGGCGGACTGCGCCAGGCCCGGAGCGTCCAGGTCGTCAGGGAAACCGTTGCCCTTGGCGTAACCCAGCTTCAGCTGGTCGCCCATGTCTTCGCCGAAGCCGAACTTTTTGGCCTGCTCGGCAATGGCGTTGCGCCCCAGGTCCAGCGCGATGCTGGCGAACGGGGTGTTGCAGGACTGCTGCAGGGCGAATGCGAAGTCCGCGGTGTTCCGGGTGTAGCAGTTGCCGCCGGCATAGTTGGGCAGCTTGTACTGGATGCCGTCGAAGGGCATTTCTGCAGGGTTGGGCAGCTCGCTGTCCTTGTTGTACTTGCCCGAGGCAAGGGCCGCGGCGGCGTCCACCAGCTTGAAGACCGAACCCGGGGCAAGCTGCTCGCCCGTGGGGCCGCTGACGTTGGCGTTCAGGTTGATGCCGGGGACCTTGACCAGTTCGTTGATGTTGGCCGACTCTTCCTCGGTGTTCTGGGTTGCCACGAGGTTCGGGTTGTAGGACGGCTTGGACACCATGGCCAGGATGGCCCCGGTCTTGGGGTTGGTCACCACGATCGAGCCGCGCTGGCCGTCCGGAATCAGGTCATAGGCAAGCTTCTGGATCCCGGGGTCGATAGTGAGTTCCACCGAGGCGCCCTTGGGTTGGTTTCCCAGGAACATCTGGCCCACCCGGTCCAGGAACAGCTGGTCCGAATTGCCGGCCAGCTGCTGGCCGAGGGCCTGTTCCAAGCCCGTGGCGCCGTAGTTCTGCGAGAAGTAGCCGGTGATGCCTGCATACAGCTCAGGCTGCGAGTAGGTGCGCTGGAACTTGCAGGTCTCCGAACCGCTCTCCACCGATTCCGCCACGGGAGTGCCGCCCACGATGATCGCGCCGCGGTCATTGCAGTAGTTCTGCAGGATGGCGCGCTGGTTCAGCGGGTTGGCTTTCAGATCGTCCGCGCCCACCACCTGGACGAAGCTGATGGCGCCGAAGAGCAGTGCAAACATGGCAACTGCCGCTACCCACGAATGCCGTATTGCCTGATTCACAGGTGCTTCACCGCCTCGGTAGGGGTATCAATGCCCAGGGAATCGGCTTCCTTTGCCGAGGGAGGCGGAGTGGTATCCACCGGTCCGCGGGCGGTATGGGAAATCAGCAGGAGCAGGCCCACAATGATCCAGTTGGCCAACAGCGATGACCCGCCGGCGGCCAGGAACGGGGTGGTGAGGCCGGTCAAGGGGATGAGCCGGGTGACGCCGCCGATCACCACAAAGCACTGCAGCGCGACGGCGAAGGACAGGCCGCAGGCCAGCAGCTTTCCGAACGCGTCCCGCGTCCCGAGGGCGGCCCGGAAACCCCGGGTGAACAGCAGCAGGTACATCAGGACGATGGCGAACAGTCCGATCAGTCCCAGCTCCTCGCCGAGGGAGGCGATGATCATGTCGCTGTTGGCAAAGGGCACCAGATCCGGGCGGCCCTGGCCCAGGCCTGTTCCCACCAGACCGCCGTTGGCCATGCCGAACAGTCCCTGGATCACCTGCCGGCTGCCGTTTTCGTAGACCTCGGGGGAAAAGGCATTGAGCCATCCGAACACACGCTGCTGGACGTGGGAAAACACCTGGGCCGCCACGAACCCGCCGCCAAGGATGAGGGCCAGGCCGATCACCACCCAGCTGATGCGGCTGGTTGCAACGTAGATCATCACGATGAAGAGGCCGAAGAACAGGACTGAGGAGCCCAGGTCGCGCTGGAAGATGAGCACGCCGATGCTGACCAGCCAGGCGGTGATCATGGGTCCCATGTCCTTGAAACGGGGGAACTGGAGCGGCCCGATCTTCCGGCCCGCGAGCAGGATCAGGTCCCGGTTGGACGATAGATACCCGGCAAAGAATATTGCGAGGGTGATCTTTGCGACTTCACCTGGCTGGAAAGTCATGGGACCGAGCCGGATCCACACACGCGCACCCAGGATCTCCCCGGCGCTGATGCCGGGGATCAGGGGCAGCAACAGGAGCAGGGCGCTGGCGGCAAGCGAGATGAACGTGAATTTGCGCAGGACACGGTGGTCCTTGAGGAACCAGATCACCGCGATGGCCACCGCCATGGCGATGAGGGTCCACCGGAGCTGGTTGTTGCCGGTGTCATCGCCAGGCGCGTCCAGGCGGTGGATCATGGCCAGGCCGATTCCGTTGAGGGCCACCACCACGGGAAGTATTACCGGATCAGCATATTTGGCGCGGAAGCGGAGGACGCCGTGGAATACCAGGGCGGCTACGGCGAGGAGGCTCGATTGGAACCAGAAGTCCGAATCGAAGGCCTTCTCCTGGTCCACGCCAACCAGCATGTTCGCGCCGATGCCTACGGTGAGGGCAAGCAGGAGCAAGGCGAGCTCCACGTTGCGTCGTGGCTTGGGCGCGGTACTGGGCTGGGTCATTTGCCCACCTCACAGGAGATCGTGGGACTGGGTGTGGGGGAGGGCGCTGCCGGTGTCGGCGGTGCCGCGGCGGCTGAGGCGCTGGGTGAAGGCGCGGGGGCTTCTGTCGACGGCGGCGGGCTGGCCGTTACGGGGGACGCGGCGGGCGATGCCGACGCGGACGGGCACCCCTCTTCAGGGGACGTGGTGCCGGTAAGTTCGAGGTTCTTGACGATGCGCTGGGCGTCGTAGAGGTCCTGGGCCGGGACGGTCTGGCGGACCCGTTGCTGCGAGAACGGGGGGAGCGAGTCCATCCGGATCTCGGTAACCGCCTCAAGGGTGGAGAGCTGGATGGGTCCGAGCCGCTGGGAGACGCCGTTGTAGATGGCCACCCGGGAATCGAACTCGCCAACGTAGTAGCGGGTCTGGGTCCACGCGTAGCCGAGCCAGAGTCCTGCCGTCAGGACCACCAGCACCAATGCGGCGACGGACCAGGTGACCCACCGGCGCGGTTTGAGCGGCACGAGGTTGTCTTCGGCATCGCCGGGCTGCGGTTCAGCCTTGTGCGTGAGGAGGGTGGCGGCACGCCGTGCCACGGTGCGGCCGGCGATGGTGGGAATGGATCCGCTCTCTGCGGCTGTTGCTGCCGCGCCCACCAGTTCGTGCGGGCGAGAGGAAAGTTCTTCGCGCAGTACTTCGGCGGTGAGGTGTTCGCCGAGGTGCGGGTCGGTGGAACCGGCGTCAGAGGGGTCCTGCTCAGATGAATCCGACCCGGACGAACCTGATTCGGGGTCTGCCTCCGAGTCTGCTTTGCCGGTGTCTTCGTCAGAGTTCGGGGTGCCAGAGTCCGCACCTGCGCCGGCATTCTGGGCGTCGGTGGCGGCAGGAGTTTTGGCTGCCGGGGCAGCTGGGCTTGGCGGGGCGGCAGCCTTGGCGGAGTCCTTTCCTTCCGGCGGCGTGGCGCTCAGGGGACGCGCATCCTTTGCCGCGGCAGGGCCTTTGGTGGCCCCGGGGGAAGGAATGACGTCGACGGCGGCGGTATTGACGTCGTCGGGCGTTTCCTCAACGATGTCCACCATCACCACGGTGACGTTGTCCGGGGAGCCTGCCTCAAGGGTGAGCTCCACCAGGATCTCCGCGCATTCGCCCAGGTCCCTGGTCTCGCGCACGGTGCGTTCCACGGCATGCCCGGCCACGTAGTTGAGCCCGTCGGAGCAGAGGAGCCAGCGTTCACCCGGCCTGACGTCGAGGCTGTCCAGGTCCAGTTCGGGGCTGGCGTCCACGTCACCTAGGACACGCATCAGGACGTTTTTGTGCGGATGGGTTTCGGCCTCTTCGGGGCGTAGCCGTCCTTCGTCGATGAGTCGCTGCACAAAGGTGTGGTCAACACTGACCTGCTCGAACTTGCCATCCCTCAGGCGGTAGGCGCGTGAATCGCCGATGTGGGCGAAGTGCAGCTTTCCTTCGGCGAGCAGCAGCGCGGTGACCGTGGTGCCCATGCCGGCGAGCTTGGGGTTGATGTGCACCAGTTCGGACAGCAGCGAGTTGGCGGTCTGGATCTCGTCCGCCAAAGTGGTGGCAGCGTCGCCGTCGTAATCGCCGTGGTCCAGGTGGATCATGTCCAGCACGGTGGCCGCGGAGGCAACGTCACCGCCCGCGTGGCCGCCCATGCCGTCCGCCACCACGGCCAAATGGCGTCCTGCATAGGCGGAGTCATCGTTTTTGGCGCGGATTTTTCCGACGTCGGAGCGCGCGGCAAAGCGCATGATGAGGGGCCGCTCCACCGGCTTGGGGTCGGTTGCGGGAGTTTGCGGTTCGGCCACGCCTATGGCCTCAATTCGATGACCGTCTTGCCGATTCTCACGGGAACACCAGGTTCAACGGGCAGGGCGCGGGTCAGTTGCTGATCGCCCAAGTAGGTGCCGTTGGTGGAGCCGAGGTCTTCAATGAACCAGCGGCTGCCCTGGGGAAAGAGCCTGGCGTGGCGGCCGGAGGCGTAGTCGTCCTCCAGGACCAGGGTGGCCTCCTGGGCGCGGCCCAGGAGAATAGGGCTTGCGGCGAGGGGAAGGGTTGATCCCTTGAGGGGGCCTTCAACCACTACCAGCTGCCTGGCATGCTGTTTCACTGGCTGCGGCGGAGCCTCGGCCAAATCCGGGTTCTTGCGGACCTGGCGGGCCGTGGGGGCCCCGGCGGCAGCTTTGCGGCCCACCATGAGGTCGCGGCGCATGGCAGAAACGATGCTGAAGATCAGCACCCACAACAGCAGCAGGAAGCCGAACCGCAGGGCGGTGATGGTCAGTTCGCTCATGCGGAGCCACCCGGGCTGGCGGGGAGCAGGCGGAAGATGATCTTTGTCCGTCCCATCGTGATGGTGGAGCCGTCGGTCAGTTCGGTGCTTCCGGAAACTTTGTGTCCGTTGACATAGCTGCCATTGGTGGAGCCCATGTCCACGGCGCTGGTGACGCCGTTGAGGGTCCGGATTTCGAGGTGGCGCCGTGAAACTCCGGTGTCCTCGATGTGGATGTCAGCTTCTGAAGAGCGTCCCAGCACGATCGACGGTGCGTTCAGTGAGTACCGCTGGCCGTCAATGTCCAGGACAGGCTGCAGGCGGACCGGCCGGCGGTTGGGAGCGGCCGGCACATTGGGACGGGCAGGCGCGGAACCGGACTTCTCTGTTGTGGAAACGATCTCGAAGTCGCCCGGCCGCAGTTCGGACTCGCGCCGGAAGGAAATCCGCACCGGGCCCTGCAGGATGTACCCCTGGCTGCGGACGTGGTTGATCACGACGTCGCACAGTTCCTCTGCCAGGGCCGTACCCCACTCCTGGGCGCGCTTGAAGTCATCGTCGCTGAGCTGGACGTCAAAAACGTTGGGCACCAGCGTGCGGCCGGCGGCAACGGTGAGGGATTTGTGGTCCACTTCGCGCCGGAGCCGGCTGGCGATCTCCACGGGTTCCACCTGGGCGCGCGAGCCGGTGGAGAAGACGCCCCGGACGGCTTTTTCGATGCCGCGTTCCACCTTGTCCAGCAGACCCATGGTTCTTCTCCTTTCCCCCCGGCTGCGGGGCAGTTTTCGTTCCGTAAGTTCACTTGCAGTGGTGTTGCCAGGCCTCCGGTGTGCCCGCAGGCAGCAGTCACTCCTACATCCGATACTACTGGGCAGGCCTGTGAATGACCCTAATTCACAACGGCCGGGCGCCGCCAAAAGTTCGGTCTGCTGTTGCTTTTGGTGCCGCGGCGGCCTTGGTTTCAGCTCTGCGGCGCGGCCTTTGTGGTCCCTACTTGCGGGCCTCCACGGCCGTTCCGGAGCCCAATTGGTATTTTCCCTGCAATGTCCGTTATGCTTGATCTCGCTGCTTTTACAGGGTTGCGGATCAGGGAAAACCGGCCGGAATTCAGTGAAGGAAGTTGCGCGCGAGTGGCGGAACGGCAGACGCGCTGGCTTCAGGTGCCAGTGTCCGAAAGGGCGTGGGGGTTCAAATCCCCCCTCGCGCACGCAAATGAAGAGCCCCGGTCTTAGGACCGGGGCTCTTCTGTTTAATCTCTGACTGTTGATCCTGGGCTTGTTCGCGAATCCTGGCCTTGAGGGTTCGGATTTGCGAACAAGCTTGGGTTTCGCCTTGCCGGGGCGCGCGAGAGGCTACGGGCGCGCAGAAGCCTTGAACCGTCGTCGTGAGTTGGCCAAATGGCTGCGCATGGCAGCGGCCGCGGCAGCCTCGTCGCCGTCGGCGATGGCGTCCGAGATGGAGCGGTGCTCCTGGACCACCTGGTCGAAGTGGTCGCGGGCGTAATGCTCGACGCCGGTCATCAAGCGGGTGCGCGGCATCGCGATCATCGTCTGGCCCAGTGCGGCCAGGCAGTCCGAGTAGTAGGGGTTTCCGGAGGCGGCCGCCACGGCGCGGTGGAACTCGAAGTCGGACTTCATGGCGTGGGCCGGGTGGCCGGCACTGGCTGTGAACTCCTCGAGTGCTGCAGTCACGGCGCGGAGTTGCCGTTCCGTGTGGTTGCGGGCGGCGAGTGCGGCCGCCTCGGTTTCCACGCCCATGCGGAACTCGAGCAGGTGGAGGCGGTCCTCCATGGTGGCCACCGGACGGGACCCGGGTGCTGCCTGGGGCCCGTCCGACGGCGGGGTGAGGGCGAAGCTGCCGCGCCCCCGTTCGGTTTCCACAAGTCCCTCGGCCTGGAGCCGGGTCAGCGCCGCGCGGACAACGGTCCGGCTGACGCCGAAGTCGCTGATGAGGGTGTTCTCGCTGGGAAGCTTCTCACCAGGCTGGATGATGCCGTCGACGATGCGGGTGCGAAGGTCAGCGGCGAGGTCCGCGGTGAGGTTCCGGCTCATGGCTTCAAGGTTACGGCTTCAGGGTTATGCGCCGAACTCCACGGACTCTGTGGTCCAGGCGCGTGCCTGGTCGCTGAGGGTGACGCCGAGGCCCGGGCGGTCCGGAACGATCATGCGGCCGTCCTTGGTTTCGAGGCGCTCGTTGAACAGCGGGTCCAGCCAGTCGAAGTGCTCCACCCAAGGCTCGCGCGGGTAGGCGGCGGCGAGGTGGAGGTGGATTTCCATGGCGAAGTGCGGTGCCAGGCCAAGCCCGCGTTCGTCGGCGAGGGCGGCGAGGCGGAGGAACTGGGTGATGCCGCCCACGCGGGGTGCGTCCGGCTGGATGATGTCGCAGCCGTTGGCGTTGATGAGGCCCTTGTGTTCGGCCACGGAAGCAAGCATTTCACCGGTGGCGATGGGGGTATCCAGGACGTTGGCGAGGTGTGCGTGGCCTTCGAAGTCGTAGGCGTCCAGGGGTTCTTCGATCCAGATGAGGTTGAATTCCTCAAGCTGGCGGCCCATGCGCAGGGCGGTGGCCCGGTCCCACTGCTGGTTGGCGTCCACCATGAGCGGGACGTCCCAGCCGATGTGTTCGCGGATGCCGGCGACCCGGCGCAGGTCTTCCTTGCTGTCCGGGAGGCCGACCTTGATCTTGATTCCGCCAATGCCTTCTTCGAGGGACTGGGTGGCGCGGGCCTTGACCTCTTCGAGGGTTGCGTTGAGGAAGCCGCCGGAGGTGTTGTAGGTCTGGACGGAGTCGCGGTAGGAGCCGAGGAATTTGGCCAGCGGCAGACCGGCCCGCTTGGCTTTGAGGTCGTAGAGGGCGATGTCGATGGCGGCGAGGGCCTGGGTGGCGACGCCGGAGCGGCCCACCGAGGCGCCGGCCCAGAGCAGCTTGGTGTAGATCTTGGCGATGTCGTTGGGGTCCTCGCCGATGATGCCCTCGGCCACTTCCCTGGCGTGGGCGTACTGGGCGGGCCCGCCTGCGCGCTTGGAGTAGCTGAAGCCGACGCCGGTGTGGCCCAGTTCGGTGGTGATCTCGGCGAAGAGGAAGACCACCTCAGTCATGGGCTTCTGCCGGCCGGTGAAGACTTTGGCATCGCTGATGGGGACAGCGAGGGGGAGGCGGGCGGTGGACAGTTTGACGTGCCGGATCAGATCGACGCTGCTCATGGGTTCTCCTAAAGGCGGGGCTGGGCTCCTTCGCCCACGCTCTTAGGATATAAGTTGCTTACTTGTATTACAAGTGGTTGTTTTGTTGGGGCGGCTCACCTTCACCTTTGGCTGGGTGGAGGGGCTGATGGACGGCTTCCCGGCTGATTCGCGTAGCCCGGAGTTGCATGGCCAGCGTGATGCCCACTGACGTTCCTTACTAGGGGCACGGTCAAAATCCGGGTGTGGGCGCGCTGGGCCCGGTAGAACCCATCTATATATCCGCCACTAAAGCCTCCCGCCGGAACGGTGTCAGGATGAGCTCTATGACCCCGTAAGTGCTCTGTCCAGAAACTCGCGAATGGGTCCTATTCTGACGTTGGCTCGCTGCTCACCTGACGTCAGGTTTGGGTGTAGCTCAATCGGGATTTGAGGTTCTTCCACCGGACTGCAGGGCGGCGTCATCTTGACGGCGCTCAGGATCCTATGGCCGGGCTTGGTGCCGGAGTCGGGGCATGCGCTTCGATCTCGGCGCAGCGAGACGCGACCGATAGCGGGCAGGTCATGTCCTGTTGCTCATTGAGAGTCTTCGTCCGTGTTGCGCGTGTGTCGCGGAAGGAATACCGCTGTGACGAGGGCGAGGACTGCCAGGACAGTGCCGACTGTGAAGGCAGCGCGCGCACCATTTGCGATGGAGGTGGCGCCGTCGGCGTTCGAGCTGAGGACCGCGATGAGTACTGCCAATCCGGCCGCGCCGCCGAGCTGCTGGATGGTGTTCAGTGCGGCGCTGCCATGCGGGGTGAGGGCGCTGGGGAGGGATCCCAGCGACATAGTGAAGAGAGCGACCCAGGCGAATGCTTGTCCGGCGCAGATGAACACGTAGGTGGCCAGGACCACCCACATCGAGGTGTTCTCGGTGAAGGTCGTCATGAACCACCAGCCGGCACAGACAACCACGGCTCCAGGGATGGAGAGCCCGCGGGCTCCGATGCGGTCGTAGTAGCGGCCGACGAGGAGGGACACAATGCCGATTGTCGCGCCACCGGGCACCATGAGCAGCCCGGTCTCCAATGAACCGAGTCCGAGGGATTCCTGCAGGATGAGAGGGAGCAGGGTGGCGAGACTGAAGGCGCCCATCACCAGGAACACGAAGACGATGACGGGTCGCGCGAACCCGGCATGCATGAAGATCCGCATGTCCAGAACGGCCGCGTCATGGCGCTGCAATCGGAGCTGACGGACCACGAATGCTGCGATACCCGCCACGCCCAGCGGGATGGCGATCCAGAACGCTGCTGAGAAGTGGCCGCCGCTGGATTCTCCGGCACTCGCGAGGCCGTACACCAGTGCGCCGAATCCGATTGCGGAGAGCACCAGCGACAGCTTGTCGAATCCGATGCGGCGCGGCGTCGTGAGGTTCGGCATTTTGATCGCCCCGATGAGGAGGCCGAGGAGCGACAGCGGCAAGATGATGATAAACAGCCACCGCCAGGTCAGCTGTGACATCACGAGGCCGGAAAAGGCGGGACCGAGGGCGGGTGCGATGGCAGACACCGCGGTGACTAACGCCATCATCTGGCCCCGACGAGACGGCGCAACAAGACCCATCGACGTCGTCATCAGCAGCGGGACCAGCACCGCTGTTCCGAGCGCCTGGACGATCCGGCCGGCGAGCAGCAGCGCGAAGCCGGGTGCGACAGCTGCGATCAGGGTGCCGAGGGTGAACAGTCCGACGCTGACGATGAAGATTGTCCGGAGCTGGAACCGCTGCATGATGTACCCGGTGGTCGGGATGATGACCGCCAGGGTGAGGGCGTAGCCGGTGGTGAGCCATTGCCCGGTGGTCGCCGTGATGTTCAGGTCGTCCATGATCTGCGGCAGCGCCACCCCGACGACCATCTCGGACAGGAACGCCACGAATGCCGAGAAGACCAGGACGGAGATCGTCAGGACCTCTCCGGGCGACAGTCGCTTGGTTGGTGCGGGGCTGGCCGCGATCGGGTCGGTGGTCGCTCCTTGAGGGTCGGTGATCATGCCAATGGGTCCTGTTGCAGGGGCGAGGTGCGTGTCGTTACTCATAAGGTGTTCGTTCCAGTGCTCGTGTCGTTATGCGAGTTTCGGGGGCTTGACTGCCCCCAGGATCACGGCGCCGAGTACGGAGGCGAGGCCGCCGATGATCAGCGCTGTCTCTACGCCGGCGCCGTCGACGAGGAGTCCGCCGAGGAACGCGCCGAGGGCGACTGCGACCTGGAACACTCCTGTTTGGAGTCCGCCGATGCTTTCGAGGCGGGCCGGTTCGGCTCGTGCGAGCCAGGTCGAGATGACGGTTGGCAAAGCGCCGAAACCTGCTCCCCAGAGCGCTGCTGCAATGAAGAGCAGCACGGTGCTGCTGCCCATGTAGACGAAGGCGATCATCGCGAGGCCGAGGACGAGCGGGAAGATCAGTGCCGCGATGCGCAGCGTCTTGTCGGCGAGAGGTCCGGCGATCAGGTTGCCGCCCACGATGCCGAGGCCGTACACCAGGAGCAGTGCGGCGAGCTGTTCGGGATTGAGTCCGCCGACATCGGTCGCTGCGGGACGGATGTAGGTGAAGCCGGCGAAGTGGCCGGCACCCATCAGGGCCATGGTGAACAGGCAGAGCAGCACCCTGCGGGAGCGCAGTGTCTGGATCAGGGGCCGGAATCCGCTCGAGGGGCCGGTCAGCATCGAGGGCAGGGAGATGAATTGGATGATCATGGCGATGATGCCGACGCCTGCGGCCAGAGCGAACACCGCACGCCAGCCCCATACTTCACCGAGCAGCGTGCCGAGCGGGACGGCGGCGACGGTGGCGAGGGTGACGCCGACGTTGACGATCGTCAGACCCAGGCCGAGCTTTGATACCGGGACCAGGCGTGCTGTGATGGAGATCGCCAGCGCCCAGAACCCGCCGATCGCGATGCCGAGCAGGACCCGGGCGGCCAGAAGGACCGGGTAGGTCGGTGCGATCGCGACCAGCACATCGGAGATGACTGCCAGCGCCGAGAGGATGATCATCAGGTGCCGGCGGTCCATGCGCGAGAGCACGACAGGGATGGTGATGCCGGCAACGGCTGCGACGATGGCGGTGATGGCGACGGACTGACCGGCCACACCCTCGGTTACTCCCAGATCCGCGGCAACCCTTGAGAGAAGGCTTGCTGGCAGGAATTCGGCCATGACGAGGGCGAAAACGCCCACGCTCAGCGAGGCCACTCCCGCCCATGATGTTTTTTGCGTCGGGCCCGCACTGTCGGACCGTGATCCGTGACCGCCGGTGTCATGTGTTGCTGTTGCTTCGTGAGAAGTCATTCGGTATTCATCCTGGCTTGCGTATGAGTACGCACCGGTAGGTGCGCGCAGGTGCTTTTGGTGGTGAGGTGAAAGTTGTGGGGCCGCAGCGTCAGCTGTAGCAGGCACGGTTGATGGCGACGAGGAACTTGCCGTCCGGGCTGCCGCCGGCGGCGATGTACCCGCCAATGGCGTCCATAGCCAGATCCCGGCGCTGCGGGACGCGCTCCTTGTCGGCGGCTGCCAGGAAGGCCGGCATCTCCTCGCGTGTCCGATCCGTGCAGTAGACGGGGGCGCCGGGCTGCTGGCGCCAGGACTGGGCGAGGACTCCGGCGTCGACAGCGTCGAAGCCGGTCTGCTCGACCAGGGACATGGCGAGGTTCCGGTGATCATCGTGATCGGATGCAACCGGAATGGCGACCCGGCCTGCCGTGCCGGCCTCGGTGGCCTTGGCGTCGAAGGACTGGGACGTGATGGCGTTCCATGCCTTGGTCACGGGGCGGCCGAACAGCTCGGACAACCAGATGCTCTCGGGCTGCCCCTCAACGAAGGAGGGGACTATGCCGTCGCGGGCTGGGTAGTAGTTGGACGTGTCGATCACGACCGCGGCCTCGGGCGCGCACCGCACGTGGGCGGCGATGTCCTCATTGCGGTTCATCGGAACCGAGACGATAAGGACATCGACGTCGACAGCCGCTTCGGACGCCTTCACGGCACGCGCGCCAGTGCTCAAGGCCGCGGCGGCAATCGTCTCGGGACCGCGGGAGTTCGCGATTACTACGTCGTGTCCGTGGCGGCTGAGCCGCCGGGCGATGGTCGAGCCGATCGAACCCGCCCCGATGATTCCGATCTTCATGTGTCTCCCTAGTGCGATGTCTGTCCTCTCATCATCAACCTTGCCATTAGTGTGAAGGTCAAATCGGGGGGGGTCATATACCGGACGAGGACGAAGGTGGGGCGACCCGCCGATCAACGACCTGCACACGCATCAGGCAGGGTCAAGCTCGCGGAGGGTCCGGTATTGGCCTTGGAAGTACACCAGGGGATCAGGATGCTCTTCAGGGGATGTTCCTAGTTCGATGATGCGTCCGAGCACAATGACGTGGTCGCCGGCGTCGTGTTCGGTCCAGATCGTACAGTCGAGCCAGGCCAGGCTTCTATCGAGGATTGGGTTGCCCTGTGCTGTTGCATTCCACTGGGTGTTGGCCCATTTGTCGGCGCCTCGTCGGGTGAACTGGTTCGATACTGCCTCCTGGTCGCGGGAGAGGACGTTGACGGTGAAGGTTCCGGTGCGGCGGATCCTCGGGTAGGTGGTGGAGGTTTTCATGACGCTGAAGGACACGAGCGGCGGGTCGACGGAGACACTGTAGAACGATTGGCAGGTGAACCCGATCGGCCCCGGATCACCACGCCCCGTGATTACCGTGATGCCTGAGGCGTCACGCCGACGAGCCTCTTCCGCAGTACTGATCAACGCTGGGGCTCAGATTGTGGTTCTGATTAGGGCTCTGGCTCTGACTCTGACTCTGGCTGGGGTTGCCGGTGGTTGTCGTCATTCGGTGGGGTTCGCGAGTCGGGTGTCCAGGCCGTACTGGGCTGGGGCGCCGAGGTGGTCGCGGAGGGTGGTGCCTTCGTAGTCGTCATGGAAAAGACCGCGCTCCTGGAGCAGGGGGACGACTTCGTCGACGAAGGTGTCGATTCCGTCCTCGTAGACATCGATGGATACCCAGAAGCCGTCGCAGGCGCCTGCTTCGAACCATTCCTGCATGTGGTCCGCGGTGACGGATGCCAGTCCAACAGGGGTGGGGTGGTAGTCGATGACCCCATGGGCGAGGATGTCGCGGAGCGTCCATCCTTCGCGGGCGACGTCCAGCGCCCGCGGGGAGCGCGGATCGAAGGGGCTGGGCCGGGCCATCGCCAGCTGGGCGGGGCTGAGCGGCTCGTCAATCTGGCTCGCATCGAGCGTCAGTCCGAGCATGGAGCCGAGATAGGGCACGAGGGCCGGGGCGGCCTGGTCCGCGAGAGCAACGCGGCGGTCCAGGGCCGCGCGTTTGGTGGCGGCGATGGCCGGCATGACTCCAGCGATGAACTTCACCTCGTCAGGGTTGCGTCCAGCCTTGCGCGCCGCATCGCGGATGGCTTCACGTTGGGCGCGTGCGTCCTCAATGGTGAACACGGCGCCAATGACGGCGCTGGCGTACCGGCCAGCAATCTCGAGGCCGTTCGCGCCTCCGCCGGCCGAGAAGACCACGGGTTGGCCTTGCTCCGAGGGCGGGATGGGCAGCGGTCCCCGGGATGCGACATATTCTCCCTGCAGGTTGATGGCCTCGATCTTCTTTGGATCGATGAACCGAGCGTTCGTTGTGTCCTTGATCCAGGCATCCTGCTGCCAGCTGCCCCAGAGCGCCTGGGTGATCTGGATGGTCTCGTGTGCCCGCTGGTAGCGTTGCGGCCGGGGCGCTATCTCCTGCCCGAAGTTGGCGGCGGACGCGGGGTCGCTGGTCGTCACGGCGTTCCATCCGGCTCGACCGTGACTCATCACGTCCAGGGCCTTGAACTGGCGAGCGAGGTTGTAGGGCTCGTTGAACGTCGTGGAGCCGGTCGCTACGAGACCGATGCGCTCGGTCGCCCGGGCTATGGCTGCCAGGGTCAGCATGGGTTCCAGGGTGAGCATGGGCGCTTCCTGCACACCATCTGCTTTATAGGCCAGGAAGTCGGGCAGGAACAGGAACGCGAACTTCCCGCGTTCGGCGGCCTGCGCGTACCGCACCTGCGCATCGAAGTCGGTGTAATTGGCCGGATCCACACCGGCGGCGCGCCAGGCCGACCCGTGGGCGCCGTATCCGTTACCGAGCTGCATGCCGAGGATCATTTTTGAAGAGGAGGAGGAAGTCACCTACCCATCGTGCAACCTTCTCACTAGTGACAAGGTCAAATCACGGGCGTGCTGCTACGCCGGCTGGCGTTCGGTGACTCTGCTGCTCTTGCTGCCGGCGGCGGCCTCCAGGGCGTGGATGTAGCTGGTGATGGCGTCCCGGTTCTGGGAAAGGACGTCGATCTTGTGGGTCATCCGATCCCGCTCTTGCATCAGGATCTCCAGAAGCTCCGGGTCGGCATCATCGACGACGACTGTCTGAGGCTGGTTCAGGCACGGCAGGATGTTACCAATGATCCTGGTCGGGATACCCGAGTCGATGAGTCCGCGGATTTTTGCCACACGATCCACAAGGTATTCGTCATACTCCCGGTAACCGTTGTCCAAGCGCCGCGGTGTCACCAACCCTTGCTCCTCGTAGTACCGAAGCATTCGAGCCGGTACTCCGGATCTCTGTTCCAGTTCGCCTATACGCAAGATGCACATCCCTCTCGGTCCTAACGCAGGTCGGATCAACCTTCACGCTAGTGGAAGGGTGGCAGCGTGGGCTACTCCATGGCTGGAAATTGGGAGCCGCTGGGGAAGCTCCCCGGCAGCAGTAGCGGTGGATAACTTATGAGATAGTGACCGGCTGTCAGCTTTGGTAGGCCCCAACCGTACATCCTTACCAGTAACACGTCCACCTGATTTGCGGCCAGGGGACCGGGTCGAGGCCCGGGTCGACGGCCAGCTCCTGCACTGCGGTGCGGTCACCGAAACCGCTCCGCATCCTGGGATGTTCTGGATGATGGGACACGGTAACGACCAGCAGGAAATTGCTGATTTTTGGCGGGTTCGAGATCGTCTGTGTCAGCCGGGCTGCGAAAGAACTGACTGGAGCACGGCCCAGGCCTAGAAAGGCACAACGACGGCCCACGCCTCGGAGTGCGCCCACTGCAGCGCGCTCCGAGGCAGACCCATTTAGGGGCTGGTGGGGGTTTCGTCAGGGCTGGGATCATGTGCGGTGGCGCTCCGCAATGCTGCGGCCAGAACCTGGACGATGTGCAGACTGTCCAACGCGGCAAGGTCTTTGACCTGGGTGCGGCAGGAAAAGCCGTCGGCGAGGATCGTCCGGTCGGGGGCGGCGTTGGCCTTTGCCAGGATTCCTTGACCGGCAATCGTTTCAGAGATTTCGTAGTGGCCTTTTTCCATGCCGAAGTTCCCGGCCAGTCCACAGCAGCCGGGGGAGACTTCCAGGTCGTAACCGGCCGAGGTGAGGAGCTGTTCGTCTTTGGTGAATCCCATGACGGAGTGGTGGTGGCAGTGTGGCTGCACCAGCAGCTTGCCTGTCGCTTGTGGCGGGCGCCAGTTGATGTCGGAGAGAAGCTCGGCGATGGTCTTGACCGAGCCGGCCAGCTCGGCTGCCCGGGGATCGTCGGGGAGGAGCTGCTGCAAATCTGAGCGGAGTGTTGCGGTGCAGCTGGGCTCGAGGCCGACGACGGTACGGCCCTGACGTACATGGGGGATGAGCCGATCGAGGGTTGCCCGCAAGGTGTCCTTGGCGCGCTGCAGTTGGCCGGTGGAGATCAGGGTCAGCCCGCAGCAGGCTCCCGGGCCCGCGACCTGGATGTCGCAGCCTGCGGCGGTGAGCACTTCGAGGGCGTCCCGGGGAATCCCGGGTGCCAGGGCGTCGGAAAAGGAGTCCACCCAGAGCAGGACTTTGGGGCCGCCGGGAGTGCCGTGCTGTGGGTTCTTACCTTCGGGTGTTTTTCGGAAGGGACGGGCTGGAAGCTGGGGCAGGCTGCGGCGGGAATCGGCGCCGATGAGGGCCATAATCATCCTGCTGAGGACGGGGAAGCGTCCTGTGAGGTTGATGAGCGGGGCCATGGGGGCAGAGAGGCGAAGCCACTGCGGCAGCCGGCCGAGGGTGTAGTGGGTGAGGGGGCGGAGCCGGCCTTTGTAGGTTTGGTGCAGCGCCTCGGATTTGAAGGATGCCATGTCGATGCCGGTGGGGCATTCGTTGCCGCACGCTTTGCAGCTGAGGCATAGATCCAGGGCTTCGTGGACTTCGGGCGCGGACCATTCCAGGGTCACGACGCCGCCGTTGAGCATTTCCTGCAGGACGCGTGCCCGGCCGCGGGTGGAGTCCTTTTCGTCTTTGGTGGCCAGGTAGGACGGGCACATGAAGCCCCCGTCGACGCCAAGGTCTGCCCGGCATTTGCCGACGCCGACGCACCGGTGGGCTGCTTTGGTGATGTCCCCGCCGTCGTGGGTGAACGCGAACCCGTCACTGGCTGTGAGCGGGTTGGCCCGGGGCCGGCGCAGGTCAGCGTCCAGCGGTGCGGGGCGGACAACGATTCCGGGGTTGAAGGCATCCTGGGGGTCCATCAGGGCTTTGAAGCGCTCCATGGCGCGCAGGGCTTCTGGGGAATACATGGTGGCCATCAGTTCTGATCTGGCGCGGCCGTCCCCGTGCTCGCCCGAGAGTGAGCCGCCATGGCTCACGGCCAGGGCGGCGGCGTCTTCCAGGAATTGGCGCATGACCGTGGCGCTCTCTTCCAAGGGGAAATCGATCCGGAGGTGCACGCAGCCGTCGCCGAAGTGCCCATAGGCCAGCCCGGAGAGATTGTGGGAACTCATGAGCTCTTCGAGGCCGTGGAGGTAGTCCCCGAGCCGGTCGGGCGGCACGGCTGAGTCTTCCCAGCCCGGCCAGGCCTGCTCGCCGGTAGCTGTTCGGCCGGCAAGGCCGGCCCCGTCGGCCCTGATCTGCCACAGTCGGCGGGCTTCTGGCCCGGGCGGAAGGATGACGGCCTCCAACGCGTCAGCGTCGTTGACCAGCCGGTGCGCCGCTGCCAGTGCATCGTGAACGTTGTCCCCGCCTACTTCGGCCATCAGCCAGCCCCCGCCGGCGGGGAGGGACGGCACACTGCCGGTGCCGTGGGCCCGGCGGACGACGTCGACGAGTTGTTTATCAAGGCCCTCAAGTGCCAGTGGCCGGTGGGGGAGGATGGCCGGGACGGCGTCGGCCGCGGCTGGCATGTCTGCGTAGCCGAGGATGGCGAGGACTGGAGAGGCGGACTGGGGGACCAGGGCGACTTCGGCTTCGAGGAGTATCCCGCAGCTGCCTTCGGTCCCGGTGAGGGCGGCGGCCAGGTTGGAGCCGTTTTCGGGGAGCAGGTGCTCCAGGGAGTAGCCGGAGATTTGGCGTCCGAAGCGGCCGAAATCTGTGCGGAGCACCGCCATGTTCTCTGAGACGAAGTTCCGGAGCCCGGGAACTGCGTCAAGCGCCTCTGGTCCCGCTCCGGCCGTGATGATCCTGCCTGTGCCGGTGAGCCAGGTCATGGATGTGATGTTGTCGGCTGTGCGGCCGTAGGAGAGCCCGTGGGGGCCGCAGGCGTTGTTGCCGATCATGCCCCCGATGGTGCAGCGCGTTGCCGTCGACGGGTCCGGACCGAACCGCAGCCCGTAGGGGGCAGCTGCCTTTTGCAGGTCCGAGAGGATGACACCGGGTTCGACGACGGCGCTCCGGTTGGCAGGGTCGATGGAAATGATCCGGTTCATGAAACGGGAAAAGTCGATGACCATGCCGGGGCCAACGGCGTTTCCGGCGCACGAGGTGCCTCCGCCGCGTGCGGTGATGGGAATCCCGTGCTTCTGCGCGACGGTAACCGCGGTGATCGCGTCTTCCCGGTGCCGGGGCATGATGACGACTTCCGGGACTACCCGGTAGTTCGATGCGTCGCTGGAGTACAGGGCGCGGGCCAGGCTGGAGGTGTCAACGATGCCTTCCAGGCAGGAACGCAACTCCTCAATCGCGGCGTCCAGCCCTGTGACCGGTTCTGCGGGGGCGGCCGGCGTCATGTAGTACTCCTTGATGGTCCTGCCCTGATCCAGTGGGCGTCAAACGGGGCGGCCGGCGTGGACGCCGCAGGTTCTGCCTGTACCGACCTGCTTAGTCTGCCCGGCACCGGGGGTCTGCCATAGCTTTGCTTGCAGCAGACCCCCCGCGCGGACAGGTGCGGCGGTCCTAGCCGGCGTAGGGGTTTGCGATGCCGATGTATTGGGTGGTGGTGTATTCGGCGATGCCTTCGGAACCGCCCTCGCGGCCCAGGCCGGATTGCTTGACGCCGCCGAAGGGTGCTGCGGCGTTGGAGATGACGCCGGCGTTGAACCCGACCATGCCGAACTCGATCTGCTCCGCCACGCGCAGGAGCCGGTTGAAGTCCCGGCTGTAAACGTAGGAGGCGAGGCCGTACTCGGAGGCGTTCGCGAGCCTTATCGCGTCGTCCTCCGTGGTGAACGTGGTAACCGGAGCGACGGGTCCGAAGATTTCCTGGCCCAGGATCGCGGCGTCGTTGGGGACGCCGCCCAGGACGGTGGGTTGGTAGAAGTACCCGGGACCGTCCACAGGGGCGCCGCCGGTGACGGCGGTGGCTCCGGCGTCAACCGCAGCGGCCACCAGGGCGTGCACGTCGTCCCTTGCGCCGGCGTCGATCAGCGGGCCTACCTGGGTGGCGGGGTTTGTGCCGCGGCCGGTGTTCAAGGCACCCATTGCGGCAGCGAACTTTTCCGTGAACTCGGTGGCGACGGATTCCTGGACCAGGAACCGGTTGGCAGCGGTGCAGGCTTCGCCCATGTTCCGCATTTTGGCGGCCATGGCCCCCTCCACGGCGGCATCGAGGTCGGCGTCCTCGAACACAATGAACGGAGCGTTCCCGCCCAGTTCCATCGAGGTCCGCAGCACGTTCTGCGCAGCGTCGGCCATCAGCCGCTTGCCCACCGGGGTGGAACCGGTAAAGGAGACTTTCCGCAGTCGCGAGTCCTTCAGCAGCGGCCCGGAGATCCCGGAGGCGGACGAGGATGCGACGACGTTGAGGACCCCGGCGGGCAGGCCGGCGTCGAGCATGGTCTGCGCGAAGTACTGGGCGGTGAGCGGGGTGAGTTTGGCGGGTTTGAGGACCATGGTGCAACCTGCGGCGACGGCGGGTGCGACTTTGCGGGTGGCCATGGCCAGCGGGAAGTTCCATGGCGTGATCAGTAGGCAGGGTCCGACGGGTTTGTGCTGGACCAGGATCTTGTTTTTGCCCTCGGGGCTGGTGAGGTAGCGGCCGTAATCCCGGACCGTTTCTTCGGAGAACCAGCGCAGGAACTCGGCCCCGTAAGTGACTTCACCGCGGGCCTCGGCCAGCGGCTTGCCCATTTCCAGGGTCATCAGCAGGGCGAAGTCCTCGGCCCGTTCGGTGACCAGGTCAAAGGCGCGGCGCAGGATCTCGGCCCGCACCCTGGGCGCGGTACGCGCCCAGGACGCCTGCGCGGCGTCGGCCGCGTCCAGTGCAGCAACAGCGTCCGCGCTGGTGGCGGAGGCGAGGGTGGCAAGCACTTCCCCGGTGGCGGGGTCGTGCACATCGAACGTGCCGCCGTCGGACGCGTCCCGCCACTGCCCGCCAATCAACAGGCCAGTGGGAACCAGGTCCAGTAATTCCATTTCCTTCAATGCGGGGACAGTCATCTTCTACTACTTCCGTTCATAAGACTTCGGGCTTTGGTCGGCAGTGCTTATGTCTGCGCCTAGTAGGCCTTGACGCGTTGCTCGACGACGAGGTGGATGAGTGCGAACACGTGGTCTTCGTCGATGGCCTTGAGCGCTGCTTGGACGGCGGCGGGGACATCGGCGTCCTGTTCGACTTTGATGCCGAAGCCGCCGAAGGCCTGGGCCATGAGCGCGAACTCCGGGTTCTTCAGCTGGGTGCCGGAGACCCGGTCCGGGTAGTGGCGTTCCTGGTGGGTGCGGATGGTGCCGTATTCCTGGTTGTCCATCACGATCACCAGGGGAGTGGCGCCGTACTGGGCTGCGGTGGCCAGTTCCTGGCCGTTCATGAGGAACTCGCCGTCCCCTGCAATGGTGACGATGCGCCGTCCGGGGTATTCCAGGGACGCTGCGATGGCGGAGGGGACGGAGTAGCCCATGGAGCCGTTGCGGGCGCTGATCATGGACGCGTAGCGCTGGGTGGGGAAGTAGCGGTGCGCCCAGTTGGTGTGTTCCCCGGCTCCAAGGGTGATCATGGCATCCGAGGGGAGGGTGGGCACGAGGTTCGCCATCAGGGTGTCCATCCGGGCAGGGCCGGTCGTCGGCGCCGCCGGTGGGAGGGCTGCGAAGGTTTCCTGTTCGCCGCGCATCCTTGCCGTCCAGGCTTTCCATTCGTCCTTGACCGGGAGCTCGATCTTGGCAAGGTCGCGGATGAACACGTCGGGTTTGGCGACGATCTGGTAGGAGACCGGTCCTGAGCGGCCGCGGAGGGACGGGTCGATGGTGACGAGGAAGTTTTTCTTGGACCAGTCCTGGCGGCACAGGAACCCGTCGGTGATGACATCGCCCGGGACGGTGCCGACGAAGATCAGCAGGTCAGTTTCTTCGAGCAGGTCATAGGTTGGGCGGGGACGCCCGTAACCGATGGGACCGACGTAGGAGGGGGAGTCGAAGGGCACGGTGCCCTGGGTCCGCCATTCGGCAGCAGCAGGGATGTGGTGCTTTTCCAGCCATGCGGTGAATTGGTCAGCGCCTTCCTGGGTCCAGTCGTTGCCGCCGGTGACGAAGAGCGGCTTACTGGAGTTGGCCAGGGCGGTGGCCAGGGCGTCGGAATCCACCGTGGTCATGCCGCCGCTGGCGACGGGGATGGGCGGGTGAAGTTCGGCGGGGATCTGTTGCCTGATGACGTCCTCGGGCAGGCCGACGACGACGGGGCCGGGCCGGCCGTTCATGGCTGCGAACAGGGCTTCGGCGACGATTTCTGAGGCCCGCTCGGCGTGGTCCAGGACCATGACGCGCTTGGCGCCGGTGTCGAACCAGGCCTTGATGTCGAACTCCTGAAAAGCTTCACGGTCCCGATGGGCGAAGGGAATCAAGCCCACGAACAGCACCATGGGGGTCGAATCCTGCCACGCGGTGTGCAAACCGACATGGGCGTTCGCCGCACCCGGGCCACGCGTGACCATCGCGACGCCGGGCATTTGGTTCATCTTGCCGTCAGCCTCGGCCATATACGTCGCCCCGCCCTCGTGGCGGCACACAATCGTTTCAATAGACGAGCCGTGAAGCCCGTCCAGGACGTCCAGGAAACTTTCGCCCGGAACCACGTGGGCGCGCTTGATGCCGTGGGCGACGAGCGTGTCAATGATGACGTGCCCGGCTGATTTTGTCGCGGCCGCCGGGACGTCCGCTGAGGTTTCGGACTGGTCGGCAATGGTCTGTGTCATTTGCTGTGAACCTTTGATTCTCGGTCGTGATGATAGGTCGGTGTGGTGTCCGCGGCTTCCATGCCGGTGAGATTGTAGGCTTCTCGGGCCTGCTTGCTGGTGAGAAATTCGATGAAGGCCTGCGGCTCACGGCGGGCTGCTGCGGCTTCGCCAAGGACGGCGGAGAACTCGGTAATTTGCTGGACCTCGTCGGGAAGGGGGCCGATGATTTTCGCTCCGGCGACGCAGCGGTGCTCGCTCATCAGCTGAACTGCGATGTCAGCCCTTCCGTCGATGACCGCGGCGGCGGTGAATCCGGTATCGATGACGGTGGCCCTGGCATTTACCTGCCCGGCTATGCCCAGCCGTTCGAGCAGCCCGGCGAAGTACAGGCCGCTTGCACCGGCGCGTGAGTAGGCAACTGACCGGGCTGCGGTCAGTGTCGTGATAAGACTCTCGACCGTGGTGATGTCCACATCGACATCCCCGGCCGTGGCGATTCCCACCCGGACCCTTGCGACGGGAGTGCAGGTGGACAGGTCAACGATCCCTGCCTGCCCCAGGGCCGGCAGCTGGTGCGTGACACCGATGACGACGTCGGGCCGGGCGCCTGCGGCGATACGGTCCAGGAGGGCGTTGGTGGGTTCGTATACTGCTTCAACGGCGATGCCCGTTGTCTGGGTGAAAGCGTCGCAGAGGCCTTCAGCCAAGGCCTTCTTCACCGCAATGGTGCTGAAAAGAGAGACGGGCTGCGGGGCTGGTGTCACCATGTGGGGGTCCATTCGGGTCATTTTTGGCTGCAAAAGAGGGCATTGGGCGCCCGGATCAGCTGCTGCGGTGATGCGAGCTCCAGAGTTCCGGGTCGTCGCTGCGGTAATAGATTTTTCTCGGCTGGCCGCCATCGGGCAGCACCCACAGGAGGCTTCCGTCGGACGTGAGCGCATCCACCTGGCCGGTCACCGTCGGGTGGTCGCCGGAGCGGATGATATTGCTGTCGCCTGTTTTGAGGACGCTCCAGTCCGGTGTCCTGCGGTAGCCGGGCGGGAGGACCTCAGCGCCGGGGGAGGGCGCCGAGGTAGTCCTTTTGGGTTCATGGGCGTAGCGCATGGCCTGTCCTTTCTAGTGGGGAAGCTGCGCCGGGGCCCGGGTCACCATCCGTAGCGTTTGAGGGTGGGGCGAAGCCCGAGGAGTCCCACGGTGGATACGCCTCCAGCGATCTGCCGCCGGTAATCCTCGGCATAAAAGATTCCAAGGATGCTGGGGCGTGTGAAGTGGCCCCCGCGGGGGGGCGGCGGCCC